>JBKEHN010000185.1:0-5488 GCA_046710905.1 Colwellia sp. | reverse complement strand
GTTCAAGCCCAGTATCGTCCACCATCTTTTCATAAAGATGTAAAACCAAATGGACGATTAGCTCAGTTGGGAGAGCACCGCCCTTACAAGGCGGGGGTCACTGGTTCAAGCCCAGTATCGTCCACCACTTATCTTCCCCGTATATTTTAAATATCTTTCACTGAGAAAATTAATTTTAGCTGTTACATCCGTTAATATGCCACTTTTTGAAAGTATAGTGTTAACTTTATAATTCTGCTTCTAAGTGTTTTAACTCTCGATACCTGCTCAATGAATTAGTCCGATTGATATAAAATCATACGATAGGATTTGTCAGCTGTATGTTCGTTTTAAAGCATGAGATGCGACAGATGGATATTCAAGCTATTAAATAACCTAAATTAATTGTGTATTTTTATTGAGATAGAGTATCTTGATTAACTATGCATTATTTTACTCTTCTATAAAATAGGTAGAGTCATAATAACTTTTAGACCGCTCGATACTTGGTTTTGTACAATTATTTTACCTTGATGAAATATAATAGCCTGTTTAGCGATTGCTAACCCCAAGCCGGTGCCGCCACTACTTCTTTCTCTACCATCTGCTACGCGAAAAAAAGGAATAAATAGTTTATCTATCATTTCATTAGGTACACCAGGTCCGTTATCTAAGACGCTGAGAATGATTTGCTCATTTTGTTGACTTAATTCAACAGTAACTATTTGGTTATTGGGCGAGTACTTCACTGCGTTATTTATAATATTACTGATAGCGCTGGCGAGTAGCTTACTGTCTGCTAAAAGAAGGCAGTTAACTTCCGACTTGAAACTTATGGTGACAGCTTTACTGTTAGCAAAGTACTGACAGTCGTTAACAACTTGCTCTATTAAATACTTGATATCAATGTCATCAGTAATAAAAGTATTATGGTTATGCTCAAGTTTTGAAAGCGTTAAGACATCGGCTATCATTTGATCTAGTCGGTCCACTTCAGCTTCACAGCGGCTTAAATGTTTTTGTTGCTCAATGTTATTGCCGATATTTTTTTCGGCTAAAGCAACAGCAAGCTGTAAACGTGTTAGTGGTGATCGCAGTTCATGAGATACATCACCTAATAAACGTTGATGGGCCGTAATATTATTTTCTAATTGTTCTGCCATTTGATTAAAGCTTCGTGCAAGAGCGCCAAACTCATCAGAGCGTTGTGAAAATTCTGTAATACGTGTTGTTAATTTACCTTTACCTATACTTTCACTTGCTTTTTGAATAGCGATTAAAGGCTTTGTAAAGCTCTTAGCGAGTAACCAGCACGATAGGAAACTAACCAGTAATAGCATGATTAAACGCATAGCAAGTGGTAATTTATTTACCCAGCTTATAATATGTTTACCACGTATTTCACTGGCAATAAAAAGTTGAAATTTTTTACCATTAATAACTATGGGTTGAGAGGACGTTACCTTGGTAAAGTCAAAATCAATGGTGACGGGGTTATTTAGGGGATGCTTTTCTAAGTAGTCTGTTACTTCTATCCAACCACGCTTTCTTGGCGCGTAAACCTTGTTATCACTGATTCTTTTTATGATTAATATTTGATGATTTTTACGGTTAAAACTTCTCTGTATTGCTTTGATTTTTATCTGTTTTTTATTCGCTAATTTTTCAGTGTATTTGTTTAATAATTTTAACTGTTGAGGGCTGGCTTGCTCTTGGTTAGGACTATGCCTAAATTGCATGGTGACTAGGTAACTAATGAGTACTGATATCAGTATAACTATCCAAAAAGCAAAAAATAGTTTTAAGCTAATGCCTAAGGAGAATTTCTTATGCAGTGGTGAAGCTAACTTATTCGCAGTATCAGTCATTGTTAGTGCTCACCTTTTAAGAATACGTAACCAGCGCCACGTACCGTTTTCATTTTATCTATGGGGTCAATAGCGAGTAACTTTCTACGAACATTACCGATATGCACATCAACAGTTCTATCATATAGCGTGAGTTTCCGCTGCAGTACTTGCTCTGATATTTCATTTTTACTGAGTATTTTTCCATGATTTTCTAGCATATAAAGCAGAACTAAATATTCAGTACCAGTTAACTCAAGTAAACTGTTTTGACAGCTTATTTCACGAGTTGCTTGATTAACCCTAACCTGATTAATCGTTAATTGCTCTGTTGGGATATTTACTTCTGCAGTATTTTGACTCTCCACAATAGAAATTCGTCTTAATATCGCCCTGATACGCGCTAATAATTCTCGGTGTTTAAAAGGTTTAGCTAAGTAATCGTCGGCGCCTAATTCAAGACCTAAAATTCGGTCATTATCGTCACCTTTAGCTGTTAACATCAAAATAGGCGTTTTATGATTACTGCCCAGCGCTTTTAATACTTCAAAGCCATTTAATATTGGCATCATGACATCAAGTAAAATCAAGTCGAAACTGTCATCAAATGCTTTAGCTAAACCACGGGCACCATCTAAACATGTGGTTACTTTAAAATTTTCGCTTTCCAGGTATTGAGTTAATAGCTCGGCAAGCTCGGCATCATCATCGATTAGTAATATGTGTTTAGTATGTGTGGGAAATTGTGTCATATGAGTGGCTGCTTTTTAATAATAAGAGACATAACGGCTTAAGTCTACTAACGATGAGTTTCTTAGTTTACGTGAACTTAGCTAAGCACAATAGAACTTTACATAGCTTTACACTACCTTGCACTACTTTGCATAAAGCCTAGATATACTATCGTTGAACTTATATTAAATGGAGTAATCAAGCGTAAGCTAACTTTCTATCAGTATAATAAAATTATCCACAAAGGAATTCCTAATGAAAATCATATTAAAAAATATGGCAATTGCCACTTCACTTTGTTCTGTATTAGTTTTAACGCCGGTAAGTTTTGCTGGTAACGACAGTTCAAGCCATCAAGGTAATCATAAGAAAAACTATCAACAAATGAGTGAAAAAAAACTGGTTAAGCTCACGCGTAAGTTAGGATTATCAGCAAGCCAGCAAGCTGATATTAAAACGCTAAAAGGTGAAGAAATAGTACAAATACAAAAAATAACGCCAGCAATGAAGGCCTTTCGTCAGCAAGTTAAAAGCTTAATATCTGCAGAGAGCTTTGACGAACAAGCTTTCGTTCAATTACAAGCAAGTAACCAAGATGTTTTTTCTGCTATGGCGTTGATTAAAGCAAAAAGTAAATTTGCGATGAAAAATATATTAACTGAAGATCAATTAGAAAAACTTAGCTCAATGAAGTATAAACGTTCGCGTCGTTAGGTTTAATAAGCAAATTAAGGTTTGATGTTTATGGTTGAATTAAAATCCGATCTACGGTCGGATTTTATATGTTGCAAACTTATCTATACATAATTTATTCACTAGGAATGACCTTACCAATATAAGGTAGGTTTCTATATTTTTGTGCGTAATCAATACCAACACCAACGACAAACTCATCAGGGATCTCAAAACCTATCCATTTAACGCAAACCTCTTCTTCTCGACGAGACGGCTTATCTAACAAAGTACAAATCTTAATAGAATTAGGTGCACGCAAATTTAAAATTTGTAGTACTTTACTTAAGGTATTACCCGTATCAATAATATCTTCTACCAATAATACATCTTTGCCTTCAATATTATCATCAAGGTCTTTAAGTATATGAACCTCACGAGAGCTTTCCATACTGTTGCTGTAGCTCGATGCTGTCATAAAATCAACGCTGTGATTAACGGTAATAACACGGGTCAAATCAGCCATAAAAACAAATGAACCGCGTAGTAAACCCACCATAACTAAGTTATCACTGTCTTGATAATGCTTACTTATTTGTAGCCCCAATTGAACTATTCTGGCTTTTATTTTTTCTTCTGAGATCATCACTTCAATATTATGTTTCATAGATATCTCTTTTAATAATTAGTAATTAAAGTGAATGTGTCGCTAATAAATACAAAAAAAGCTTTTGCTAGCAGAGGCTTTTTTAACATTAACATAATGTCTAGTTTAAGAAGATAAACTTAGCAATAAATAATACGGTTAATACCCAAACACCTTTAGATACTTGATTAGACTTTCCTGCACCTACTTTTAATACCGTGTAAGTGATAAAACCAAAGGCAACACCATTAGCGATTGAGAAGGTGAATGCCATCATAACGCTAGTACAAACTGCTGGTGCATATTCGGTTAAGTCATCCCAATCTAAGCCTTTAAGTGAGCTCATCATTAACATAGCAAGATATATGAGTGCACCATCAACGGCGAAGGCAGGTAGCATTTGTGCTAGTGGTAAGAAGAACATACCCGTAGCAAATAATAAACCAATAGTCACGGCTGTAAGACCTGTACGGCGACCGACAGCGACAGCAGCAGATTCAACATAAGAAGTTACCGGCGGGCAACCAAAAGCGTTACCAATAACAGATGATACAGAGTCAGCTTTTAAAGACGTATTTAAACCTTTAATTTTACCATTTTTATCTTGTAAGTTAGCGCGCTCAGCAACACCGATTAATGTACCTGCAGTGTCGAAGATATTTACGAATAAGAATGTCAGTATAACTGGAATTAATGCAATTTCAAAAGCGCCAACAATATCAGCTTCCCACAAAATAGCTTCAAGAGCCGAAAATTCAGGAATTGCTAATATACCTTTATAAGCAATAAAACCAGATTCGGGAGCCAAAGCTTTACCAGCTTCAGAAATAACAAAAAAATCAACAGGTAATAACTAAGTCATGGCAAAAGCGAAAAAGGTCACAGCTGCAATACCAATGATTACCGCACCAAAAACTCTAGGGTAACTAAGAACCGAAATAAGTAAAAAACTTAAGAAACCAAGTGCTGGCGCTTCAGGACCAAACGCACCAAAACCAAAGTGTGTAAGATCACCTAGTGCAACAACATTATCTGGATTTTCAACAACAATACCAGTAAAACGTAAGCCGATGAAACCTAAGAAAAGACCAACACCTGCTGTCATGGTAAGTCGAAAACTCATGAGGATACTGTTAAGTATCCACTCCCTAAGTCGAGTAATACTCATCAAGACAAAGATAACACCAGAAAGAAATACTGCCCCTAATGCTACTTACCAACTATAACCCATACCGCCGACGACGAACAAAGTAAGAAGGCGTTCAAGCCCATACCTGGCGCAAGACCTACTGGCCAGTTAGCGTAAATACCCATAATGATGATAGCAATTGCTGCACCTAAACAGGTTGCTAAGAATAAACCATCAAATGGCATACCTGTATTTGACATAATAACGGGGTTTAAAAACATAATATAAGACATAGTTACGAAAATTGTATACCGCCAAAGAGGCAGAACATTTATCGCCTCCTGAAAGGCAATTATTAAGGGTAATGGATGATAGTGTATTATTACTTAATATTTCAGGACCTATTGGTTTTGCTGTGGCTCGGGGGTTAAAGCAAAGCGTTTCTGACTTGGATCAAAATAAAACCTTATTGATTGATTTAAC
>JBKEHN010000184.1:0-5503 GCA_046710905.1 Colwellia sp. | reverse complement strand
AGTAATACCCGCTCGCCAACTTAATTTAATTTGCTCTGCACTTTGCCCTGCAATAATAGCTTTTCTTAATTTATCTGTACCTGCTAATTTATCCATAAATTGTGGGCTATTAAAAAAGGTTACCTTTTGCTCTGCAAATGCTTTATACCAGTGCAAAATAAAACGTAAATTTAATCCTTGGCTATCAACTAGACGAAGGTCCTCACCCTGCAACATTATATTCATAAATTTAGGTTTACTCGCAGCACCAGGGGTCGAAATTGGTATAAAGCTAAAGTCTCCAATAGTTATATTATCATGACCGATCACCTGAAACGGAAAAGCAGTTCCCCGTCCTATACTTACTGGTGTTGCTTCAAAAAATGCTAACGATGGATATAAATAAATTGAACGTGCATTAGGTAAATTAGGGCTTGGTTTTATTGGTAAAACATACGCTAAATATCGTTGATAATTTTTGACTCTAACAACGCTGAGAGCCAGTTCTTTTTTAGTTGTTAACCAGCCTTCCCCTGTAATCATTAATGCCAGCTCTGCGACAGTCATGCCGTGTAATAAAGGAATAGGATGCATACCAACGAATGAACGAAATTCTTTTTCCAGTATAGGGCCATCAATAAAAGAGCCATTAGGGTTTGGTCTATCTAAAATAATGAATTCAACACCCGCATCAGCTGCGGCTTCCATCATATAATGCATAGTACTGATGTAAGTATAAAAGCGCACACCTACATCTTGAATATCAAAGACGATAACATCTAGCTCTTTCATGGTAGTTAAGGAGGGCTTACGGTTTTTACCATAAAGTGAAACAAGCGAAATACCCGTTTTAGTATCAATACTTGAATCAAACTTTTCACCCGCATCTCTGTTACCTCGAAAACCGTGCTCTGGCGAAAAAATCATTTTGATATCGATATTATTTTTTAATAATACATCTACTAAGTGTTCATCAAACACGTTTGAGGTTTGATTAACCACTAGCCCAATATTTTTTCCTTTTAGCTGGGGTAAGTATTTTTCAATTTGCTCCGCCCCCACAGTTATCGGGTTTTCGATACTAGCAGTAGCACCTGCAGACAAGCTAAAACTGTCTATAGTAAAGGTAAAAAATAGGATTGTTGCTTTAACCAAAGTAGCTAACCTCATTGATATGACCTTAACAACCTTGTTGCTCAACAGCTTTTCGTAGAAAGCCTTTATTACTGCTTAACGCGGCTTCGGCTTGAGCACTGTCTAGGCCCGTTAAGACCATTAAACTGGCAAGTTTTGTTTGATTATTTGCTTGTTTCAACGCTTGTTCTGCCGTGATAAAGTCACATTCTGTTGCTTGCATCACAATTCTAACAGCACGTGCGTATAATTTTTTATTACTGGCATTAACATCAATCATGAGATTTTGATAACTTTTACCACTGCGGATCATACTGGCAGTGCTGAGCATATTCAAAATAAGCTTTTGTGCGGTACCTGATTTCATCCGCGTAGAGCCAGTTAAGACTTCTGCTCCTACTATCGCACAGATATCAACATCACTGTTTTGTGCGTAAATGTTGTTAGCACTACAGCTAATGCCAATAACTTTAGCTCCTTGCTCTTTGGCAAAAGCCATTGCAGACAAAACATAAGGTGTACGCCCACTGGCAGCTATACCCACTAAAACATCTTTACTCGATAAGTTGATTGCGTTCAAATCATTAATAGCTAACTGTTTATTGTCTTCTGCGCCCTCAACCGCTTTATACATAGCGCCAGCGCCTCCAGCAAGAATACCGATAACTTGTTCACTCGACACACTAAAAGTAGGTGGGCATTCTACTGCATCGAGCACACCTAATCTGCCACTGGTACCTGCGCCAATATAAATAAGACGACCGCTACGAGCAAAGGCATCGACGATGAAATCGACCCCTTGGGCTATTTCAGGTATTAATTGACCTACTATGGCAGCGACAGTTTGATCTTCGGTATTAATTTTTTTTAGTACTCCTAATGAATCCAGTAAGTCTATATCTAGGGTATTAGGATTTTGTCCTTCGGTGGTGATGTTTTTTAGTTCATTAACTAAGTCTACTTGCGTATCCATTAAATTCTCTCGTTATAATTTACTGGCTTTTTTCTTAAACATAATTACAGCTAATCATGTTCGTCACTAATCATAAATATTACAATTAAGCTAAGGCGCGGAATATTTATCATGGTACACTGATCACCATTAATATATAAAGAAATTAGCGATTTTTGCTTGTCGAATAATTTTTATTCTCTGTCTTTATTTATCAAAAAATCATTTATTAGTAATTTATCAGCCACCGATATGAATCATTCTTCTAGACTTACACAAGCAGTTATTGACTTAGATGCACTCGTTAAAAACTATCAGTATATCGATAATCTGGCGAGTAACAGTAATACTATTGCTGTCATTAAAGCAGACGCCTACGGCCATGATGCGACTAAAGTAGCTCGTGCTTTAAGTGCATATGTTAAGCTTTTTGCCGTTGGTTTTATTGATGAAGCCTTAGCTCTGCGAAGCGATGGCATTGATAACACCGTGCTTATTCTGGAAGGACCTTTTAAAGAAAGTGACTTTCAGATAGCGATTGAAAATAATTTTTCTCTTATGTTACACAGTGACTATCAAATTGAGTGGCTTAGCGCTATGAATCCTGATTTTTCAGGTGATATATGGCTAAAAGTAGATACAGGAATGAACCGCTTAGGTTTTCATGTTGAACAAGTTGACGACATCATGTCGCAATTAACCGAGCAGCAAATAAAAAAATTAGTGTTGTGCTCACATTTTTCGACCGCTGAACAGCTCAATAGTACGAAACCTTTAGAGCAACTGAATAAATTAAAGAAGTTAGTTGCACAATACGATTGTAAATTTAGTATGGCTAACTCTGCTGGTATTTTAAATTGGCCTACGAGTCATGGCGATCATACCCGATTAGGTTTAGCTCTTTATGGTTTATCACCTATTGGTGAAAGTCCGCTAAGCCAGCCACTGATTCCAGTGATGACCTTACAAGCAAATATTATTGCTATACATACTGTAAAAGCAGGTGAATATGTTGGTTATGGCGATATTTGGCAAGCTCAACGCGAAACTATTCTAGCAACCGTTGCTATAGGATATGCTGATGGCTACCCTCGTAATGCTAAATCAGGTACACCCGTATTCATAAAAGGTGCTATTGCGCCACTGGTTGGTCGAGTTTCAATGGATATGATCACTGTAGATATTACTGATTTAACTAACACGGATTTAGACAATAGTGATATTGGTAACATTATAATAGGAGATACTGTTGAATTGTGGGGTAAAAATATAAGTATTGATACCGTTGCTCAAAACAGCGATACCATTAATTATGAATTATTAACACGCGTATCAAAACGTGTTCCCAAAGTCATTACGACTTAACTTACTGATACTTTTTTATTCAATACCAATATATTTATGAACTTGCACTGATAACCGCCAGTTATTAGCGATACATGTTGCTATTGCTAATTCAGTTGCTCGTTGCTTTTGACTAATCGGTTGTAAATATATTGGGGTATTTTCAATTTTATGTTTAGCTAATAGCGTTTTTAAATCATCAACATGTTGTTCTGTTGCAACCGGATGCTTTATTTCATTAGCTCGTAACATGGCACTAGCTAATACTTTATAACCACCACGCATATTGATTTTAGGAGACACTGTTACCCAACATTTTTCCGTGGTGACAATTTCAAATGTGCCTGATGTTTCAATTTGCATGCTATAACCTTCTTGCTCAAAGCTTTCGCATAATGGCGTTAGATCAACCATACAAGGCTCACCGCCAGTAATAACAATATGTTTTGCTCGAAATTGTTTATCTTTCACTAACGCTAGAATATCTTCAGCAGTAAAATTAGACCATTGCACCGTTTCTTCTGTTTTATTAAACATAACGTCAGGACTAACTTGGTCTTTAAGTTCAATATCCCAAGTATGCTTGGTATCACACCAAGAACACCCTACAGGACAACCCTGTAATCTGATGAAAATTGATGGCTGGCCCGTGAAGGAACCCTCGCCTTGAATCGTTTCAAATAGCTCATTAATTTTATAGTTCATCGGTGTTATAGTTTTCTCTTCTGCATGATGGTTTATTTTATTCGGCGCGGTTTTCACTTTCTGCTTTAGCCTATTACTTATTTCAAGTAAAATAATAGCTGTTTATTATTATACCTTAGATCAATTAAGAGAGCTTTCAAATGACTGAAAAAGTTGTTGTTATTTATTCTGGTGGCATGGATTCCTTTACTGTATTAAACCGTGCTCAAAAAGATGGAAAAGAAGTCTTTGCGTTATCCTTTGATTATGGTCAACGCCATGTAAAAGAGTTAGAGTGCGCGAGTACTGTGTGTACTGAACTTGGTGTTAATCATAAAGTAATTGATATTTCTGCTATTAATCAGTTATTGGCGGGTTCTTCCCTAACCGATGATATTGATATTCCTGAAGGTCATTACCAAGCAGATAATATGAAGTCAACGATTGTGCCTAATCGTAATATGATTTTACTTTCGCTAGCTGTTGCTTATGCGGTATCCGTTGGTGCTGATCAAGTTTACTACGGAGCGCATTCAGGCGACCACGCTATCTATCCAGATTGTCGACCTGAGTTCGTCGAAAAGATGAATGATGTTTGTAAAATTGCTAATTATGAAAGTGTTGAAATATTCAGTCCTTACTTAACGGTTAATAAAACAGCAATACTTGCTGATGGCATAGCGATGGGGCTAGATTACAGTAATACTTGGACATGTTATAATGGACGAGATAAAGCATGTGGTAAATGTGGTTCATGCCAAGAGCGCTTAGAAGCTTTTGCAGAAAATAATGTCATGGATCCAATTACATACGAATAAAATGCTAAGTTACAAGTAAGGCTATTACTGAATCAAAGGTAGATGTAACTACTGCAACTAAACCTCTAGCAATTCATATAGAGTTAAAGTATATCAGTTGCTAGAAGGCTACTCTAATATAGTATGTTAAGAAAATTATAAATTTTTCTTGGTTGAAATTATTATTTCTAATGTAACTGCAGTTATATTTGGATCAGAGTCCAACTATCATGAGTAATATTTAGTTGCGTTTGCTCTATGTATGTTTATTCCACTATCTATTTTTTATTAAATATTTTTATCATTATGGTGCTGTGTTAAAGTAAAAAAAAACCTTCACTTGTCCCCAAATACAGCTAGAGTTAAGTATGTATTTTCTACTATCGGCTTAATTGATCTTATCGCAATATTACCTTTTATTATAGCCATGTTTTTAAGTATCTATTTTTGTTCATTACGCCTTATTTGGCTGTTACGCCTATAGAATTCAACACATTTTTTTAAAATATTTTAAGGCTTTGTCTCTATTGTAGCTTAAGAATTAAAAGTATCACGGCTGTCATAATGGTGATGATATTTCTCATTGTCATCGCCACTAACTTAGCATGCCATT
>JBKEHN010000183.1:0-5733 GCA_046710905.1 Colwellia sp. | reverse complement strand
CTAGGGTGACTGAATTTAGTTGACCAGGTCAAATGTTTACCATAGAAGCATTATTATATTTTAATAAATTTAAACTATCCTAAAACATCCTATTTTACTAATAATCAGTACGGTATTAAATTAAGTTTATTATGACTTCATTTAATGCCGTAGTTTATATATAGTCGCCGTTGCTAATAGTGCAGCAACAACTAACAAAGCTAAGCCAAACGTTCTTGCTATTTGGGGCGATGATGTTGGTTATTATAATATCAGTGCTTATAACCAAGAAATGATGGGCTACTAAACACCTAACATTGATCGTATTGCTGATGAAGGGGCTTTATTTACCCATCATTATGCACAACAAAATTGTACAGCAGGTCGTGCTTCATTCATTTTAGGACAAGAACCATTTAGAATAGGATTGTTAACTATTGGTATGCCCGGTTTAACACATGGTATACCCGATTAGACACCTACCATTGCTGACTTGTTAAAAGAAAAAGGTTATGCGACAGCACAATTTGGTAAAAACCACGGCCCTCGTGGTGTTATTCATTCTTTTGCCAATGGTAAAATAGAAAATACTGGACCAATGACGCGTAAACGTATGGAAACTGCCGATGAAGAATTTTTAGCAGGTACCTTAAAGTTTATCGACAAAGCACATAAAGACAAAAAACCTTTCTTTATTTGGCATAGTTCTACTTGTATGCACCTTTGGACACGCTTGCAAGAAAAATATCGTGGTAAATCAGGGGTAAGTTTAACAGGCGATGGCATGTTAGAGCATGATGAACAAGTAGGTATTTTACTTGATAAGTTAGACGACTTAAAAATTGCTGATAACACCATTGTTATTTACTCTACCGATAATGGTGCAGAAAAATTCTCATGGCCTGATGGCGGTACCTCACCTTTTGTAGGTGAGAAAGGACCCACGAGTGAAGGTGGTATGCGTATTCCGCAACTAGTGCGCTGGCCTGGTACCATTAAAGCTGGTAGTAAATTCAACAACATGATGTCTCATGAAGATTGGATGCCTACTATATTAGCTGCCGCTGGCGAACCTAATATAGTAGAGAAGCTTAAAAACGGTCATAAAGCTAACGGTAATAAGTTTAGAATTCATGCCGAAGGTCATAACTTCAAACCTTTGTTTGAAGGTAAAGAAAAAGCCTCTCCACCGATAAGTAAATTATATTTCAATGCCGCTGCTGATTTGAATGCCGTACGTTGGAATGAGTACAAAATTGCTTTTGCTGTTGAGGACGTGGGAATTAATACCGCTTATCGTAAAACACCAGCTTGGCCTGTTATAACTAACTTACATGCTGACCCGTTTGAAACAGCCTCGACCGAGTCAGGTATGTATCTTCGTTGGTATGCTGATAATATGTGGTTGTTTGTGCCAGCACAACAACAAGTATCAGAATTTATGTCAACTATTGATGGTTACCCTTTCCAATCCGGTAGTAGTTTAAGCGCTAGCGATATTGGTTATAAGACTATTCTGACACGGGGGGCCTATGAATTAATATTAGGTAATTGTATTTACAATGAAATAACTTCATATTTAAAGTAAAATAAACTCAACTCATCATTGACCAAGTGTTACCACTTTATAGATAAAAATTAAATTTTTATTCCGTGATAAAAGACTATCTATCTAGCTAACCTAGCCATTATTGGTGAGTTGAAGTGCTATATGATTCTTTCTTAAAACAATCTCAAGACAAAAAAGTCAATTATATAAAAGTTAATGAATTTAATAGTCCGAACAATTTTGTTTATGGTTTTTTTATTGGTATTATCTCAAATAGTTAATTTTATTTATTAACATAACAATTTAGTTTAGGTAAATAACATTAAAACTCTACTTTTTATTTTCATCTTATTAGTATTATCTTATAGCAGTAGTGCGCTAGAATTTATTGGCTCAAAAGCCTGTGTTGGCTGTCATGAAAAAGCTTATCAAGATTGGCAAGGCTCTCATCATGACATGTCAATGAAACATGCTGATAGCAAAAGTGTCTTAGGTGATTTTAATAACGCTACCTTAGCAACTGAAGTTAAGAGTACGATTAATAACAATACTTTTTTTAGAAAAAATCAACAGTTTTGGGTCAATATCCAAGGTGAGGATGGACAGTTTCATGACTATCAAATTAAATATACCTTTGGTTATCAACCACTGCAACAATACATGGTTGAGTTTGATGATGGTCGAGTCCAACTGATCCCATTTGCTTGGGACTCACGTGTAAAAGAAAAAGGCGGACAACGCTGGTTTAATCTCTACCCTGATATGACTAAAAAACATCAAGAGTTTTTTTGGACTAATACCGGTCAAAACTGGAATTACATGTGTGCAGATTGTCATTCAACCAATGTAGATAAGAACTTTGACGTGAAAACAAATACCTACAACACCACTTTTAGTGAGATAAATGTTGCTTGTGAAAGTTGTCATGGTGCTGCTAGTGATCATGTAACCTGGGCTAACCAACCTGCTGAAGTAAAAAATGATCGCATTGCATTACATGACAAAGGTTTTAGCCGAGACTTGTCAAAATCGGTACAAACATGGCAAGTAAGCGACAATAAGAAAACCTTAACACCACAAAGTATTGATCATAGCCAGCAAGTGTTAGTGTGTGCTCAATGTCATAGTAGACGCACTCAAATTAGTAATAAAAGTCATATTGATGGTAATGCCTTTGGAGAACGATACTTACTTGATTTAATTTCCAGTACTAATTATCACCCTGACGGACAAGTTTATAACGAAAACTTTGTATATGGCTCGTTTCTGCAATCTAAAATGTATAAAAATGGTGTGGTCTGTAGTGATTGTCATAACCCACACACTGCAGAACTAAAACTACCAATAGAAACACTCTGTTTACAGTGTCACCAGTCTGATAACTACGCTTCTACACAACATCATAAACACCCAGAAAAATCTACTGGTGCCCAATGTGTTAATTGTCATATGCCAGAAACTACTTATATGGAGATTGACGCTAGACGTGACCATGGCTTTCATATTCCAACACCTAATCTAGCAAAAAAATTAGGTACGCCTGACACCTGTTTAAGTTGTCATAAAGATAAGGATAGTCAATGGAGCGCCAGTAAAGTTAATGCTTGGTACCCTAATTCGACAGTTGAAACAGAAAAGGACTTTGTCGCTGTTTTCTCTGCGATGAATTTAACGTTGAATGAACAACAACTACAAGGTGTTGCTTCTGAGCTATCACGTATATCTCAAACCATCAGTTACGCTGATATTATCCGCGCTTCTGCATTAACAAAAATGGCGAGCGTATCAAATACCAATACTATTATCGCTATAGCCCGTGCCGTTAAAAATACAGATGTGAATATACGATTAGGTGCCATCGAAGGCGCACAAAGTATGGCTAGCGCTGAAAAATGGCGGATAATTTCACCTTTATTAAACGATACAGTATTAAGTGTTAGAAGCAGGGCTGCCTTCGCATTAGCCAGTTTGTGGCAAAATTTATCAGCCGCACAACGAGCACAATTAACACCGGCTCTTAGTGAATACATAGCAAGCCAACAGTTTAATAATGACCGCAGTTTTTCCCACTCTAATCGAGGAATGATTGCGGCCTATCAAGGTCAGTATGACCAAGCCATAAATGCCTTTAAACAAGGCATAGCGATAGAAGCACACTTCGCGCAAACTTATCTCAATTTAAGCCAAGTTTATTATCAACAGGGTGAGAACCAAAAAAGTGTTCGAGTTTTACAGCAAGGTATAAAAGCAAATCCAGATGATGCAAGTCTTCCTTATAATTTAGGACTGGCCTATATTAGGATCAAAGATAAAATTAACGCATCACAAGCACTTGCCAGTGCCACACAGTTAGCCCCACAAAATAGTCATTACTTTTATGTTTACGGGTTAAGTTTAGAGCAATATAAACCCAGTGATGCCTATAAAGCCTTGTATCAAGCATTTAAACTGAGTAATAGCCCACAACATTTATACGCGTTATGTGACATGCAAGTACGCCATAAAAGTGGACTCGCAAAACAATGTTTAGCGCAACTTGCTCCATTAGTACCGAGTAATGTTATTGATGCGCTCAAACAACAGTTAACTCAGTAATGGATCGCTTGGCTAACGATCAATAAAAACTAAGTAAAGTAACAATAAAAAGCATTTTTTTATGAGTGAGCAAACGAATAAGTAAACTAGTGACCAAGTGAATAACCAAACGGCTAATAAATCTAATTCGCTAGCGCAGTTACAGTTATTAAAAGCACAAATTGAACAATCGGTTATTGGTCAGTCTCATGTTGTTGACTCATTGCTTATTGCCTTATTAACCAATGGTAATATTTTATTAGAAGGTTTACCTGGCACCGCAAAAACACGCTCAATTAAAACCTTAGCTCGCTCTCTGGCTGTTGATCTTGGTCGCGTGCAATTTACCCCTGATTTATTACCATCTGATGTTACCGGCACTGAAGTCTATCAAGAAGTTAACCGATTCTGGTTATCCTCTAGTATTTGTTGTCGCGGGAATTTTCTTATTTTGGTTTAGAAAAGGATGGACTCTACAATGGTAAAATTAACCCTTAAAAATTTGTTTAGCTCTTCATCAAAAACAAGCCAATTACCATTATTTAAAAAGCTAAAGCCAATTAAAAAACAGTTTATTATCTTTTTTTTCATCGCAACTTGCCTCTTTGCCCTTACCAAGCCACAACAGTTTGCTGATTTATGGCTTACTCGCGATCAATAAGGTCAAGTCTTGTTTAATTTAGGTCATTACCAACAGGCAGCTCTGCAATTTAAGACTACACCTTGGCAAGCTTACAGTAGCTATGGTGATGAACAGTATAAAAATTCTACCAGCCTTTATGCTCAATTTACTGATGTCGATAACCAAATAGCGAGAGCAAACTCTCTTGCCCATGCCCGTGAATACGTTGATGCACGTCATTTATATCAGCAGATATTACTGATCGATCCAGAGAATGTAGCCGCCAGTACCAATATTGTCATTGTTCAGACTATTATTGATGAAGTGAATAGTATGTCTAAAAGTCAGGCACCTGAAGATGGTGAGTCAATAAAAGAATTGGGGGATGAACCAAAATCAGGTGATGGCGCCAAATAAAATGAAGCACCCCAAGAGCAATAAATAGAACAACTCAGTGCTGAGCAACTTTTACTCGACCCTAAGCTAAATGAAATGTGGCTAAGGCAAGTACAAAAAAACCTACAAATTCCTCATCACAAAAATTTTATATGCAACAAGAAATAAATAATAAAAAAATAGTTGAAAGTAAAGGTGACATTAAGCAAGTAATTAGAGGTGATAATGATGAATAATAAACGAATGACCCTACTCGTCTTTATTCTACTTATTTGCCAGCTAACGCCAATAGCCAATGCGACAGAAGTTCATAACATAGAAGACTTAGTCAATCAGGGGAAGTTAACTATTAGCCTAAAGGTCAATAAAAAAGAGCAACAGATAGTTGGACAGGCACTTGTGCTAGCTATTGAGGTTTCAACCGACAGATGGTTTGCAACTGGTAGCCAAATTCAACAGTTTACACTAAAAAATGTTGTGATACCGGCGAATAATATTATCACCATCAATGGTAGTAAGCGTATTAAAGGACAAACATGGGTAACACAAACTCATGAAGTCACCTTATACCCAACCGCATCAGGTACCTATCAAGTTCCGCCAATCAAGGTAG
>JBKEHN010000182.1:0-5776 GCA_046710905.1 Colwellia sp. | reverse complement strand
CACAGGACAATCACCAACAATTGATTTAGCGCCTTATTGTATAAGCCGCTTTAAGTAGATATCACTAACCTTAACTCAAAACGAAATACGCAATAAATACAAGCCAACTCAGTACTAATAATAACCAAGGTAAGTTATTAGTACTTTTAGCTTCGGCCGGCTCAATGACTTCTTCAGCGGCTCTGTGTTTTTGCTTTACTTGTTGCTTGCGGTCTTTATCTCGTTCACGTGATTTTTTACTTTGCTGTTTTTTATACTCAGCAATTCCTTTTTCTATTCCTTGAGCAATTAATTTAGTTTGATCTTTCGTTTGTCCTTTTTTCTGGATACCTTTGGCTACTTTAGCCGCTTGCTCTTGCGTTTCAAGGGATACTTTATTATTCATAGATAAAACCTCTTTTTAGTTTACTTGGTCGGTTAAATAGTTAAAAAGTACCACTAAAATTCAGACCATAATGACCATTATTCGCCGTAGATGAAAAAGTAATACCTGAGTATGGCTTGGTGAAATAGAGACCTGAAAGAATATCTATAGCAGCCCCCACTAAAACATCTTCTACATAAAAATTATTACTTTTAACTCGACTATAAACAACAAAAATAGCACTAATATAAGCTGGAACACCCTACTGCCAAACATAACCTTGTTGAATAACTGTTGCTAAGACAAAACTATCTGCGGTATGACCTGACGTAAATGAATCATCACCTGAGTCGTCCGGTCTGTCTTTATTCACAGTAAACTTTAACCCTTCAACAGCTACCCGTGAGACAAATCCTGAGTTAATTAACTACCAACTACCTTGATACTTATCTTCTATCACTAAGCTCAAACCTAACGCAGTGGCGGGTAACAGTAAGTGCATAATATTACCTGACTTCTCTAGGTTTGACTTTACTCCTACTGGACCAGCAATTAGTATTAACAATACCTATGAAAAATCTTTACCAAGATTACTCATAAAATAACAAATCTTGATCGCCTTTATACCTAGCAAAATCAATCATTGCAAAGTTGATTTAATATCCCTAATAGAAAGTTGATTTAACATCACTAATAGAAAGTTGACTAGTGATAATCGGTGCATTCATTATCCCCTACTACATGCTTATAAAGTTGCAGTGACAATAAGCTCATCGAGTAAATCCTACCGTTAGGCGTATCTTAGTTGACATTTTTTTAACATGCTAGACAATAACGGCGTCCAAAGTGGTTCTGTTAGCCATATATATATTGGCGAGCAATAAATAAATGGTAAAGCTGAGCATAATCTACGTTGATAAAATAACAATAAAACCACTACTTTAATGACACTACGCAGCTGTATTATTACTTAATTTAAACCACTAGTTATATCTAATTCATTTAAAAAGAGAACTATTTCATGAAAAAATCTTTGATAGCCATTGCCTTAGCAGCCACATTTATTAGTGGTTGTGGCATATTTACTGCCAGTGATGACAGTAATAATCAAAATGTTGTCGCCAGTAAAGCCGAACTAGGTAGCTTTGGTGTTGATTTAAGCGCCCGCAATGAAGTTGTTAAACCTGGTGATGACTTCTTTATGTATGCTAGTGGGACTTGGTATGACAATTATGTAATGCCTGCAGATAAAACCCGTTATGGTGCCTTTACTGGTTTAGCTGAGCGCAGTGAAACACAAGTAAAAGAAATTATTGATGATATTACTAGTCGTACTAACCTTAGTACCGACGAACAATTAGTGGCTGATTTTTATCAAGCGTATATGGATACTGAAACTATTAATAAATTGGGCATCAGCCCAATACAGCCGACGTTAGATCAAATCACTGCGGTAAAGAATACCCAAGACTTAACCAAGATATTTGGTGAAGCATGGTTAACAGGCACAGAGTCTCCTCTTGGTGGCTATATGTGGTTTAACCGTTTAGACCCAAATCAATATGAAATGTCTGTAGGTGCTGGTGGTTTAGGACTGCCTGATCGTTCTTATTACTTAGAAGAAAGTGAACGTTTTGAAAAAACCCGTAATGCTTATGTAGCACACATCGCTACTATGCTAGCTTTTACCGGTATAAAAAATAGCCAAAAACGTGCTGAACAAATTTTAGCGCTAGAAACCAAAATAGCTCAAGGACATTGGCCGCGTGAGAAAAAACGTAACCGTGACTTAACCTTAAACCAAGTAAAACGTGCTGATTTAGCCAAGCAATATGCTGACTTTGATTGGCATACTTATTTTGCTCAATCAGGCTATAAAGTACCACAGCTTAATATTTCTCAGCCTGAGCCAGTAAAAGCTATGATCGCATTGGTTAACGCTGAGCCTTTATCTGTTTGGCAGGATTACCTAACCTTCCATACTATTAGTGGTAATGCTGGTTTATTATCTGAAGATATTTATGCCGCTAACTTTGCATTTTATGGTAAAGAATTGAACGGTCAACAAGAGGCTCGTCCACGCTGGAAGCGGGCTATTAGTGAAATGTCTGATACTGAATCTTTAGGCTTCGCCATTGGTAAAGTGTATGTAGCGCGTTTCTTTCCTGAAAGCTCTAAATCACAAATGGCGCAATTAGTTGAAAATTTACGTACTGCACTTGGTCAACGTATCGACGGACTTGATTGGATGGGCGAAGCAACTAAAGTTAACGCTCACGCTAAGCTTGCCGCCTTTAATCCAAAAATTGGTTACCCTGATGTCTGGCAAGAATTTGATGGCGTAACTATTTCTAAAACTGACCTCGTTAGTAACATTAAAAACCTTCGTCAATTTTTTAAAGCCGATAGTGTTGCTAAAGAGTTGCACAAGACTGACCGTAATCGATGGGGTATGACACCACAACGCGTTAATGCTTACTACAATAGTTCATTTAATGAAATTGTCTTTCCTGCAGCAATTTTACAACCACCATTTTTCGATCCAAATGCAGACGCTGCCGTTAACTATGGCGCTATCGGTGCGGTAATTGGTCATGAAATGGGTCATGGTTTTGATGATCAAGGTTCAAAATCCGATGCTAATGGTATTCAACGTAACTGGTGGACTGATGAAGATCGCGATGCATTTGATGCTAAAGCGGACCAATTAGTCGCACAATACAATAAGTATGAGCCTATTGCTGATAACTTTGTTAACGGCCGTAACAGCCTAGGCGAAAACATTGGTGATGTTGGCGGTTTATCAATGGCCTACCATGCTTATAGATTAAGCTTAAATGGTAAAGAAGCGCCTATTATTAACGGTATTACCGGTGACCAACGTTTCTTCCTCGCTTGGGCACAAGTATGGAAAGAAAAACGTACTGAAAAAAGCATGTTAAACCAGTTACGTGGTGGCACACATGCACCAGGGCGTTTCCGTGCTCAAGCACCGCGTAACCACGATGCATGGTACAAAGCGTTTGACGTAAAACCTGGTGATGCCTTGTATTTAGCAGAAGATGAACGTGTTCGTATCTGGTAGTAATACTGATCCCATTAAGTTATTGCCCATTGTGCTGGTTAACATACTCCAAGGCGACGTTGCTCTTAATGCCAATAGCTCACTATTGAGATTAAGAGCGCCTAGCCTTGAGTGATTTTTGCTGCGCACACCAAGCTCCAAACTTAATGGTACTGGTATAAGAATAATACTGAGAGTAATACTGAGAGTAGCGTGTAACCGATTAAGCACTCTAAAAAAAATGCCAGTCAGATAATCTGACTGGCATTTTTCATTGGGCAACTATTTACTAATCTATTATTTATTATTTATTATTTATTATTTACTCAATAGACAACTAATGATGAGAATTAGTTAAATTTAAAGCGCGATACTAAGTCATTTAGGTGGGCAGCCTTATCTCTTAGCTCGCTACAAGCAATTGAGGTTTGCATAACTATATCGCTATTAGCACGTGAGATATCTGCAACAGCAGTGACATGTGGATTAATTTCACCAACAACATTAGATTGCTCCCCTGTCGCGGTGGCAATTTGTAAGTTCATATCATTCATAATACTGATACTCTCAGAAATACTTTCTAAATGCTTACCCGAATAACCCGCCTCTGTTTGGCTGGTGGTACTTAATATTGTACTCTGAGAAATAGCGGCAACAACTTCTTCTGTTTTAGCTTGTAACTTTTCAATAATATTTTTTATTTCTTCTGTAGAGTCATGACTACGTGATGCTAAGGTTCTTACTTCATCAGCAACTACGGCAAAACCTCGACCTTGCTCCCCTGCACGAGCAGCTTCAATAGCGGCATTAAGCGCTAATAAGTTGGTTTGCTCTGACACACTACGAATTACTTCAACAACAGTATCAATTGAGCGAGCATCATCCGCTAATTGAGCAATCATGGTACTGGTAGAAACTAACTGCTCACTCATATCTGAAACGCTAGCAATAGTTTGGACAACAGAAACATTACCTTGCTGCACTGTTTCATCAGCAGCCTGTGCAGTTTCTGCCGCATTATTAGCACTACCGGCAATTTCTTCTGCGGTCATTCCCATTTCATGCATTGCAGTAGCAATTTGCTCAACTCTTTTCACTTGCTCGTTAATCTCTGATTCCATTGACTTGGCTTGAGAGTCTATTTGCTCAATAGCACGGGAGAGTTCATTGCCCGTATTGGAAACTTGTTGTAATAGTTCACTTAAATGACTGACAAATTGGTTATAACCTCTTGCCATGGTACCTGCTTCGTCTTGACGTGAGTCATCTAAACGACGTGTTAAATCACCATCACCTTTACCAATTTCAGCTAACATATCAGCAAGCTGACCAAAAGGTGCAATTAAACGAGAAATAAGCCAAGTACTGAGAAACGCAAAAATTATCGCAATAATAACTCCCACCATCACTAATGTCCATGTCGCTTGAGTTAGTCCGCCCAGTACTTCTTCTTTAGGTACCACTGCAACTACATACCAACCAATACTATCTAAATAACGACTAGCAATCAGAGTGTTAGCACCATTTAATATAAACTCAGTTGAGCTAAACTCTGCTTTCGATAAAAGCTGTTGGCTATTACTAACGCCCAGAGCAGTTAAACTCTTACCAATTTGTTGAGTATCTGGATGTAGTTTTATTTTACCCTGCTGATCAACTAAAAAAAATTTTCCTGTTTGGGCAATACGATACTGACTAATGGTTTTAGCCATATTTTCTAGTGATAGACCAACGCCTACCACAGCGCTAGGTTTACCAGACACGTCCATTAAGTAGTTAATGAACAACGTTGGAATTTTTGTTTCTTCATCTACATCTAAACTCAATTTAGATTTTTTACCACTTGCCATAAAGTCATAAAACCACTGATCTTTATTATTTTGTTTCGATAATGTTTTAAAAAGCCCATCCTGTGTAAAGTAGTTCCCTGTTTTGGCTGAGACTAAAAAGGCGCTAATAGTATTAAATTCGTTTTGAATACTTTTCAAATTAGCGATAATCTTGGGTCGATCATCCGCTTGCTCACCATCACTAATAAACTGTTGAGCATAAAGGTTACTTGACATCGTTTTCGATACCGTAATAGGTAACAACAAATATGCATCTAAGTTATTAACTACCTCACCAAGGGCTGCGGGTAATTCTCTTTCAATGGCAGCTTCTAATATAATGGAGCGGCTCGAGTTAAGCGCAAAAGCACTGACGATCAATATAGATAACACCACGGTGGTCAAAGTAGTAAGTACAACTTTACGGCGAATAGTTAAATTCAACATAGATAAATATTTTCCTTTGTAATAAAAAATAGAACTAGATCAAAGGTTAAAATAGGATATAAAATCAACCTT
>JBKEHN010000181.1:0-5828 GCA_046710905.1 Colwellia sp. | reverse complement strand
ATAATCTCAGGCATAAACTCTTGTACCATGGCATATTGCTCGCCATTGTTGGTTAAGGTTTCTATAATTACGCCAACATTGGCGTCATCAGCTTTTATTCGGAAGATTGAAGCGCCACCCATACCATCAAGCGGCTTAATAATAACGTCTTGCTGATTTTTATGAAATTCACGAATTTTGTTACTACTACGAGTCACTAAGGTTTTAGGGGTAAATTCGCTAAACCAGGCAGTAAAGAGTTTTTCATTACAATCACGTAAACTTGACGGCTTATTCACAATGAGTGTGCCTGCTTCTTCAGCACGCTCTAACATGTATGTTGCGTAAATAAACTCGGTATCAAAAGGAGGATCTTTACGCATTAAGACCGCATCTAATTCACTGACAGCGATATCTTGTGGATCAGATAATTCATACCAATACTCACTATCATCAAAAACTTTAATTTTATGCGTTGTGGCATGGCACTCGCCTTGTTCAAGATATAAGTCTTTCATTTCCATATAGTAAATTTCATAGCCACGCTTCTGAGCTTCTAGCATCATAGCCATTGATGAATCTTTTGCGACCTTAACTTGTGAAATAGGGTCCATTACGATGCCGAGTTTTATTACTTTATCTGTAGTCATTTTTTATCCTGTTCAATGTGATATTAATCAATGAGTAATTTTTTAATGCTGTAGTTGAGACAAACAATAATAAATTTAGTGTAAATCACCAAAGCGACATTGTAATGCGGTAATTGCCGCTAATGCCGCCGTTTCTGTACGTAATACTCTAGGGCCTAGCAGTACATCAACAAAGTCATTTTCGTTAGCTTGACTGATTTCTTCATCACTTAAACCACCTTCAGGACCTATTAGCAATCGAACACGGGTATTTTCCATTGGTAAACTCATAATGGAATGCTGAGCTTTTGGATGCAAATTAATTTTTAAAGCGCTAGTTTCCTGTTTTAGCCAATCAACTAACAGCATAGGTTGTGCAACAACGGGCACCCTTGCACGGCCACTCTGCTCACAGGCACTAATCACTATTTTTTGCCATTGTTGACGTTTTTTCTCAAGACGCTCAGCATTTAGCTTTACCCCACAACGCTCAGTAAATAATGGCGTGATGGTATTAACGCCAAGTTCAACGGATTTTTGTAAGGTAAAGTCCATTCTATCGCCACGAGATATGCCTTGCCCTAAATGGATATTGAGTGGTGACTCGTTATCAACAACTTCTTTAGTTAATATTTCAGCGTAAGCTTGTTTTTTACTGACATTGATTAGTTTAGCCTGATATTGAAATGCTTCTTCACCATTAAAAACAACGACTTGATCACCTTCTTTTAAACGTAATACTCTAATCAAATGACCGAAAGCATCGTCAGATAATTTCACAGTTTCATGTAAAGTAAAAATACTTGCTTGATAAATTCTAGGATTAGCCATTATGCGGAAAATAAATAGGGTTAAGTAGTAATAACATAGGGGCTTCGACATCAAAAAACAATGCTAATACCAATTCCATTAACTTATTGCTTACTGGTACTGGTTAAAATAACCCAAGGCGGCGTTACTCACAATCCTAATAGTAAGCTATTGGCCAATAAATCGACTCTCCCTGAATTACTTTTCGTGCGCATAACAAGCTCACAAACTTAATGTGCTTAGTATAAGATAAATAAAATTATCATAGATTAGACGACAAATTGTAGACATAAAAAAACCGCTATTATCTATATAAAAATAGCGGCTTTACATGCTTACTTTCTTAAGCTAACCTGGTATTTAAATACCGGCAGCTTTACGTAAATCATCTGCTTTATCAGTTTTTTCCCAGCTAAAAGCGGTAAAAGTATCATCACCAACAGTCATTTCAAATGGTTCACGACCAAAGTGACCGTAAGCTGCAGTTTGCTGATACATAGGATGTAACAGGTCTAACATTTTGGTAATTCCGTAAGGGCGTAAGTCAAAATTATCACGGACGATTTCAACTAATCTCTGTTCAGAAACCTTTCCTGTGCCAAAGGTATCAATTGAGATTGATGTAGGCTCAGCAACACCAATCGCATAAGAAATTTGAATTTCACAACGGTCAGCTAAACCGCCAGCAACTATATTTTTAGCAACATAACGACCAGCATAAGCCGCACTGCGGTCAACTTTTGATGGATCTTTACCAGAGAAAGCACCGCCACCATGACGAGCCATACCGCCATAAGTATCAACAATAATCTTACGACCTGTTAAACCACAATCACCTACTGGACCACCGATAACAAAACGGCCAGTTGGGTTGATATGATACTTTGTCTCATCAGTTAATAACTCTGCAGGTAATACATGCTTGATAATATTTTCCATTACCGCATCTACTAAGTCTTCTTGCTTGATTTCAGGATTATGCTGAGTAGAAAGTACAACTGTATCAATAGCTACAGGCTTATTATCTTCATAAATAAAGGTCACCTGAGATTTAGCATCAGGGCGTAACCAAGGTAAAATACCTGATTTACGCGCTTCTGCTTGGCGCTCAACTAAACGGTGTGAATAATATAATGGTGCCGGCATTAGCGTAGGAGTTTCGTTGGTTGCATAACCAAACATTAAGCCTTGATCACCAGCACCTTGATCTTCAGGGTTACTGCGATCTACGCCTTGCGCTATTTCAGGTGATTGTTGGCCAATCAAATTCATGATGCCACAGGTTTCGCCATCAAAACCGACATCTGATGAGGTATAGCCTATTTCACTAATCACATTACGGGTAAGTTTTTCTAAATCAACCCAAGCGGTAGTTGAAACCTCACCAGAAATGATTGCAACACCAGTTTTTACCATCGTTTCACAAGCAACACGGGCATTTTTATCTTTAGCGATAATAGCATCTAAAACCGCATCAGAAATTTGATCGGCAATTTTATCAGGATGACCTTCAGAAACAGACTCGGAAGTAAAAAAGTGTCTAGACATAAATCCTCAGAAAAATTTGAGATATACAAAAATAATAGGGCGATTCTACACCTGTTGAAAACAACTTTCTAGCTTTTTTACGCCTAGACGGCTAAACGTCTCTAGTTATATTAAGTTTTATGGAACTAGCGTCAAGATTTTTACAGGGTTTAACTGACATAAACTACTGTGGAGGAAATTAACTATAACTATAACGCATGCAGAATAAGTGGCTCTTGCCATAGTTGGCTAAATATTTTTTCTTGCTCTTTGGTATCAAGGGAACTGAAAAATTGACTATAACCTTGTTGTTTTTTGCTCGCATCTAGTTTTTTTATAACTAATATTTTTGTTAATTGCACGGTTACCGGAGCTGCGGTTTCTACAATTTTTACTTGCTGGCCAGCAATAAGACTTATTTGTTGTTGAACAAAAGGATAGTGGGTACAACCAAGTACTAACGTATCAATACCCTGATTAATCAAAGGCATAATATATTGTCTTAGTAAGGCATTACATGCTTGGCTATCTTGTTTGCCTTGCTCAATAAAATCGACTAAACCAGGACAAGGTTGAATGAGTATTTGGGCACCATTATGATGTAAGTTAATTAAGTCTTTAAATCGTTGATTTTCACTGGTTGCTTGTGTCGCTAATATCGCTACTTTTTTGCTAATACTTTGTCTTGCAGCCGGCTTGATTGCGGGTTCAACACCAATGATAGGAATATTAACTTGCCTTCTAAGTTGCTCAATGGCATTCACTGTTGCGGTATTACACGCTATCACTATGGCTTTAACACCTTTAGCAATGAGTTGTTTTGCAATAACATTTACCCGTTCAATAATAAAAGCAACAGACTTTTCACCATAGGGCGCGTGCAGGCTATCGGCAATATAAATAATATTTTCATGAGGAAGCTGTTGAGTAATATATTTTGCAATGGAAAGTCCACCTACGCCAGAATCAAATACCCCAATTGGGGCTGAGTTATCAGCGATTACGGACTTAAATTCTGCTCGATTCTTTTGTTTTTTTTCTTGATTAGTAATGATCGTTGCTCAGCTACATTAAAATAGTTTGTTCTTAGCAAATTGTATTGTTTTTATCAGCCTAAAAGCAATACAATTAATTATATAAATCTTTTTATTTATAAAGTTTTTTTAAGTGTTTATTCACCAAGCATTGTTACTGTCTACTTTAGGTTATTGCTAATATGACAGTGGGGCAAGGAGATATATGTCAAATATAGTCTCATCAAAAATTTTAAAAAATTTCCATAATTAATGTAGATTTTGCTCTTTTTTTCATTTATTCCGCGTGGCAGTTATTACCTGGTGTGGCCATTTTTAGCGGGTATTCTTTATGACAAATTTATTTTATCTGCTTCACAGGTAGTACTTATCCTTTCAAGTGCTGCTGTTATTGCTGTGTTAGTCAATTTTGTGGGTAGTGCGCTATCAGACAGAATTGGTCGTTATCAGTTAATATACGCCAGTGGCATATTATGTATTATTTCCTTTTCGTTATTAGCACAGGTAAATTTAATTACCGGTTATGCTTTAGTGATAACGTTATATTCTATTGCTGCTGGGTTATGGCGACCAGTTACTTCAGCGTTAATAGGCGATATTATTAAAGATAAAGCTACCCGTGAACTTGCTATGCAGTCACTATATTTTGTTGTTAATCTAGGTCCTATGTTAGGGCTTTGTATGGGACTGATAGGAGAGCAATCAAGCTTTTATATTACCGCAGGGGCGTTTGTCTTTTTATTAGTACTTTTATGGTGGGGTTTTAATCAACATACAAGGCTTGGACGAGAAGATGTGGTAAATGCACAAACAATTGTTACCGATATGGTAGATGGCGATATAACTACAACCTTGGTAGAAGTAAACTCTCAAGCCACTCTATGCATCAAAAAAAACGTCAAGAAAAGGTTAAAACGAAAGACGGAGGCGTTAATCAAATTATTAAGGTATTAGTAGCTGATAAGTTATTACCGTGTCTTATTTAGGCTAATATTTTATGTATGTTTATTTATGCTCAAATGTATAGCTCGCTCATACAATACTTAACGCGAGCAGAAGTACCTGATCTTCTGTAACTCATTTCATCAATAATTTTTACCAATGCCCTCGTCATAATCACAACACAATTTTTATTATTAAAATTAATGGTAAATTTATTATGAATTAGCCGAATACAAGTGGGCTTAGTATTGTTAATGTGTTCACAAGTTTGGCTAGCGCTTAATCCGTTAACACTTTTTTGGTGATGGATAGGCGCTATAGTGGTGATGAGCTTAGCGGAAACCATTCTTTCCCCTACCATGAATGTTCACATTGACCGTTTGGCACCTGAGCATTTACGCGGCGCGTACTTTGGTGCTGCTTGGTTTTATTAATTTGGTTATGTTATGGCACCATTAGGTGGTGGTATTATTGTCGACCAACTTGGTAGGTCATGGTTGTTCATTATCACAACAGTGCTAACATCGATGGTTATTTATTTTTATAGCGTAATGGATAACTTACCTAGACTTGACTTTGTCGAAGTTAAAACCAAATGACTAGTAGTTTGAATGTTTAACGATTAATCACGAATATAGGAAAAAGAGAAATAATGAAGCAACATATGCAAACAATGATCGATTTATTGACAAAAAATGACTTTGACGCTTTGCTTATACATTATTCGAGGTCAAGCGATGCTGAGAATATTTCACAGTTGGCTTTTTTATACCTACAAGGGCAAAAAAGTATTATTAAATTTGGCTTCTATCAACAAATAGCAACAAAGTGGATAGAAAAAAAAGGCTTACCAGTTGCCCTTATTTCGGAATTTAAAAGTGGCGATATGCTCAGTTTTTTTACGCCT
>JBKEHN010000180.1:0-5841 GCA_046710905.1 Colwellia sp. | reverse complement strand
CACTTGGGTTAACTTAACCCGTTAAAATATCAGCAAAGGTATTACCTGCTGCCATAACGCTATACCGGCCCTAAACAATATCGTTAGTCTATTGTGGCCAAAGTATTTCAACTACTAAGCCTGCAACAACAAAGACGACGGTTTTTATTGGCTACAAGTAACTTACTTATAATTTCATCTTACCAGTTAGACAATCTTATATCTGGCAAGTCAATTGATTCCTACCGTCACCGTTACTCAATCCACCAAAGTAGATAACGGTATCAGCTTATTCTACTTCGTTAATATAATCAGCTTGACCACTGAACAATTCAGCAGAGGTATTCTAGTCTAAAGTAAAACGTTCATAACCCTCATATTTAATTTCAAATAAGTAGGTTCCGCCCGCCGTTAGTTCAATATTATATGACAAGGCCCATTGCATTAGTTATATTGAATGCATTACTGGTATTAACCGATTTTAAACCATCTAAGTAACATTACTTGAGCAGCGTTAACTAGCTAAAAACATCCGCGCTGATATAACCTAGATTTTTATTACCGTTTACCGCTTTTATATCAGTAGAGCCGATAAAGTGTTCACGTTCTTTACTGCCATCGTTATCGCAATAAGCTAACATAAAGCCAAGGTTTCTCCCCTCAAATAACGTCACTGCTAGCTCTATATGACAGGAAAACGATTTTTTATCGACTGAATCGGCAAAAGCTATCATTTCAGTGAATAAGCTGAGATCGGCGGTTTCATTCAAATAGACCAATAAACAAATAGGTAACCAAACACCATGGTCTACATGGGGTATTTGATTAATATATTTAAGGTCTGCTTTCTCATGCAACAAGACACCTTCTGGCATAGCATCATTAATAGTTTGCTAAGAAACCGCTAATATACGCTTGACGGGTATTTTTAGGCTTGATAAAAGCCATACCCATATTATCTTGAATATAGTTTCGCGTTTGCGGGTCGGTACTTAATCGGTTCACGTCACCATAATAAAACATCTGCCTTGGTAACCCGTGATTAAATAAATCATCAAAGCCTTTACTTTCTTTACTATTACCACTGTTAATGGTTAAACAGGCCTTTCCCTAAGCAAGTTATTATCCATAGGATTTTTTCGCCTGTTTACGTTCTTTATGACCAAGGTATTTATCCTTGATCTCGGTAATTTCAGTTTCATCTTTGACTGGACCAAAGAGAAATTGATAGCTTTTTCGTTCATCAGACATTAGCTGCTGTTGTAACTGCATCACAGCAACAGGCGTTTCATAACGGACTTCAACATTGCCTAATAACTTCCCTTGTAATGTACTGGGTTGATGCAGACTTCCTCCGCCTTCAAAGACTTTTTGATTCGCATGCCAGGCCGTAGGCTCTGTATTACTTATAAAGCAGGTTTTATCTTTTAACTCTTTGTTATTGAGGTAATCTACTAGTTTATAATAGGTGTGACCAAAACAGCAATAATGACATCACCAGTAAAGTAATACTATTAACGCCAAATCAACTTGCAACAAAACACCAGACACCTACTTATAATAATTGCTCTTTTATTTCTCGTTAGTCATTAGTTTATCTTTTCTTTCTCTTTTTCACCTTAACACAGTAACCGCTGAAAAATAGCTACCGTCATCCACTTTTTTAATTGCTGATACTGGCAACATCAGTTAATACATTTACATGTTCAACCACGGCATAAAACACTTTCTAAACTGTGTGGTTAAGGTTATCCAATTTTCTGTACTGATATTAAGTGTTGTTAATATCACTGGTTAGTACTCAACAATATAACCACGTTTATCTTCTCGAATACATCACGCCGTTAAATTTATAATTTTACGTTGAAACATGGATAAGCGCTATTTTTAAAGCTTGTTCTCTATCTAAATAGTTATTTTCTATTAGAACCAAAGTTAACACACGGAATTTCTCTAATTGTTGCCTCGTTTCAGTATTTGGACATATCAGTAGCACTTCACAATTAGCATCCAATGCATCTTTTACTGCATTCTCAAGCGCAAGACCAACGGTTACATCAATCATAGGTACATCGGTTAAATCTAAAATCATAACTTGATAGTCAGAAATACTTGCGTGCTGGCGTGAGATTGCTTTGGATACACTAAATATCATAGGACCTGATAAATAGAAAAATAGAACTTTACCCTCCGCTTTATCCAATATTTCGCGCTCACTAATACTAAGTGGAACAACGTTATCATCGCCATCACTTATTGCTTTCACTTTTCGTGCTTGTACCTTACTGAGTTTGTCTATGATGATGATATTAGAAATAAAGACACCTAACCCAACTGCGACAATTAAATCGACAAAAACAGTAAGCAGCATGACACCATACATTATGGCCATCCCCTGAATACTGACTTTGTGCGCTCGTTGGATAAAACTCCAATCTAAGATATTTAGACCAACGTACACTGCAATTCCGGCTAATACAGCCATTGGAATAGGCTCAGTTAATCCACCCGCAACTAAAACGACTAAGGCAAGCATTAAAGCTCGAATCATACCTGAAAGCGGAGATCGGGCTCCTACTTGTATATTTGTTACCGTCCCCATTGTTGCACCTGCGCCAGGTAAAGCACCAAACAAGCCTGAAATCATATTAGCTAATCCTTGGCCTCGTAGCTCTTTATCTGAATCATGCTCTTTACGTGTTAATGAGTCGCCAATAACAGCGGTCAGTAAAGTATCAATACAACCTAAAGTACCAAGAACTAGAGCATCTATAACCATAGTGGTAAACATGTCTGCGTTGAAATGAGGAATAACAATAGACGGGAGTCCTGCGGGTATTTCACCGATACGACGGATGCTGTCAGTATCAAACAATAACATGGATAGTAGCGTTACAGCGACCAGTGCTACCAACTGAGCGGGCACGTATTTTCTATACTGTTTAGGGAAATAAATTAATACTCCTAAAGTCAATAAACCTAGCAGTAACTCACTAAACTTTATATTTGACAAAGTATCAGGAAGCATTGAAATTGTACCTAAAACACCACCTGGAGGCGCTGAATGTCCTAGCAAAGGCGATAACTGTAAAATGATTAATATCACACCAATACCAGACATAAAGCCTGAAATAACACTGTATGGCATTAAAGTTATATACTTACCAAGTTTTAATGTACCCAGAAGTATCTGGAAAGCCCCAGCCATCATCACTACAGTAAATGACATTGCCATACCTGTTTCTGGATATTTAGCCATCATACTCGTTAACACAGCCGTCATAATGACAGTCATAGGACCGGTTGGCTCTGAAATTAAAGAGGTTGATCCACCAAAAAGAGCGGCAAAAAAACCAACCATGATGGCGCCCCAAAGGCCAGCTTCAGCCCCAGCACCAGAAGCAACGCCAAAAGCAAGCGCTAAAGGTAAAGAAATGATCGCCGTAGTAACACCACCAAAGATATCACCCTTTAAATTTATATTATCAAAACGATTTCCAAGCAAGAAAGCAACTCCTGTATAAATATTGATTAAACCGAGTTTAAGTATATCATTAGCTTTTTAATACTGGCGGTTAAAATCTGCTATATTTACGTAATAATACTATGCGTTAGCAAATATTGTTTTGACTTTTAGCAATACAATAAAATCACGAACTCTTATTACGCTGTAACTGTTTTTTAATACATTTTTGACTTATCTATTGATAACTATAATGATAAATTCTTACCATTGATTTTTCATTTGTAGACTTTTGATAATATAGAAAGTTAATTTAGCATTACATAAGCGCTTTAATACTCACAATACAGGTGAAACAAACCCTTCTGGTTTTAACGTTAATACTGAACATGAAACTTCACTTAAAATAGATTCAGCGGTATTGCCAATGAAATTTCCTGGTATGCCTATTCGACAGACAGTCCCCATCACAATAAGGTCAATTTCATTTTCCTGGACATACCGTGGTATTTCTTCTTGAGCATCTCCTTCGAGAAGTTTAATTATCGGAGGATTAATATTAAATATTGTCTTTTCAATTATTTCATCAATATATTTTTGTATACTCTGTTGTTTTTTCATCACTAATTCGAGACGTTCAAAATCTGACGTTGCCCCCCACCCTTTCAAATAGCTTTCATCAGGAAGCTTCCAAGCGTGGATGACATGTAACTCTGCATTTTCGATCTGCGCTACATTTGAAGCCATATGTAAAATACTTTCGTTCAGCTTATGGCCTTCTTTTGTAGGTGCATAGGCATCAATAGCCGCTACGATACGCTTTAATGGTTTTGATTTATTTGAACCAAGTGCTAATACAGGACATGGACATTTCCTGATCAGATGAACTGCAGTGCTACCAAAAAATCTTTTACGTCTGAAGTTATTAGTTTTTGCGGCTAAAATAACAAGATCATAATTGTCCTGTTGTACTTTTTTCGTCACTTCTATGAAGGGTAAACCAACGGCGTTAAATGTATCGATTGAAGTAAAGTCATCTTGAAACTTTGCAACTATTTTATTCAATGAGTCTTGTTGATCTTTATGTAAGTTGTCCATCAACTCTTGTGGTGATAATTTACTCCCCCATACAAGCTGACCTTTCGGAATGTCCTCTGTCACACTAAAAAATGTAACATGTGAACGTTGTTTTTTAGCGATCCTATTTGACTGTAAAATAACAGAAGGATTAATTAAATTCGCTGGGGTCGAAACTAATATTTTTTTGAATATATTCATCATCCATCTCCTAAATATCTATAAAAATCTACTCTTGATAGCACTTTGTAAAGTTAATATCGTATGTAGCGTTATTGCGACTCAAGTCTAGAAAAGCTCGGATCATAAATATCATTATTAAGCCTAAAACACGGGTAAGTTTAATAAGAGTCAATGTCGTAATTCTTCTGACAACAAAATTTATAGGTGAACTTATAGCTAAAGCTTAATAACAACAAAGCCCATATATCTTCATATTTATCAACTTTAAATTGCTGTTTTAATTTTATCCCAAGTTACAGTATAAAATTTTGAGTAGAGGAAGCTATCAAAGACCTATTTAAATGTATCGGGGGCTTATTTGTATAAGGCTTATTAAAACGATAGGTAAGTATTTAATATTAGAGAACTGTTAGAATATTCTCTAATTTATGGTGAAGTATTAAATAACTAAATTTATTTTTTATCTACAAGGTAATAAGTAACGCCTAGAGCAAGAACCACAAAACCAACTGCAAATATATGCATTGGCATAACTTCATTAAAATCAATGATGATAATTTTTCGTGCCATTGCCATTAAAGCTGTTGCTACAACTAATTTTAAAGGAATTACATCTGTTCTTAAATATAAAACAATATTTTGAAATATTTCAATCGCAATTAATACCGCTAAAAATGCAGCAAAAACCTTAAAAATATCAGAAAGCATGAGTAGCATAAATGGTGGTTGTATTAGCTGTTGATAAAACACATAAACAACATCTGCCACGCCCCAAAATATCACTGCTACCATTAAAACAGCTAATATTCTTATCGCCACTTTAATAGATTTATGTAAAAAAGAAATCAGGGGATCATCGTGATCTATTGGTAGTTCATCATGCTTGGTCATCAAGTTCCTTAAACGAGTGTCAGTTGTTATTGGTAGTTTAAATAAAGGTTTACTACCCTATATAAATATTACTCAAGGCTACACTTATTTGTAATACTTCTTCATACTATATCATTTATAGAATATAACTGAATAATAAAGACAATCAAAGTCGTATATACTTACCTTGTTATCAACTTTACGTTGCTTACAAGGATTTTCTATAACCTACAAATATTCAATTAAAGAAGTCACTATGGCAAAGTTAA
>JBKEHN010000179.1:0-5879 GCA_046710905.1 Colwellia sp. | reverse complement strand
GTAATTGTCAAAACGCGAATACTTACCTTGGAAAGTTAGTGGCACGCGACCAGAACAGGTTTATTGCGTTACCTTGCTTACCACTATGAACCGCCAAATATCAACTATATTAATCTTCTTCTAGCACATGTGGCCCGGCGTAATTGTCAAAACGCGAATACTTACCTTGGAAAGTTAGTGGCACGCGACCAATCGGTCCGTTACGTTGCTTACCAATGATAATTTCTGCCATGCCTTTAAATTCACTGTCATCGTTATAAACTTCATCACGATAAATAAACATTATTAAATCAGCATCCTGCTCGATCGAACCTGATTCACGTAAATCTGAGTTAATTGGGCGTTTATCCGAACGTTGCTCCAAGCCACGGTTTAACTGAGATAGTGCAACAACAGGCACTTTTAATTCTTTCGCTAAAGCTTTGAGTGAACGAGAAATTTCAGCAACCTCTAAGGTACGATTGTCAGAAAATTGTGGTGCACGCATTAATTGTAAATAATCAATCATGATCATACTGATACCACCATGATCGCGATGAATTCTTCGCGCTCTTGAACGAACTTCTGTCGGCGTTAAACCCGCAGCATCATCAATGAACATTTTACCTTTTTCCATGAGTAAACCCATGGTTGAAGAAAGACGAGCCCAATCTTCATCTTCTAACTGACCGGTACGAATCTTGGTTTGATCGATACGTCCTAAGGAAGCCAACATACGCATCATGATTTGATCGGCAGGCATCTCTAAACTGAAAATAAGCGCAGGATATTCTTGTGTCATCGCTGCATGCTCAGCCAAGTTCATTGCAAAGGTTGTTTTACCCATCGATGGACGTGCAGCAACAATAATCAAATCAGATTTTTGTAAACCAGCAGTCATTTTATCTAAATCAGCATAACCACTGGGGACACCGGTAACGCCTCCTGATGGTGTTGAACAAAGCTTTTCGATTCTATCAACAGTTTTTTCTAATACTGAATTAAGACTTTCTGGACCTTCATTTTTATTGGCACGTTTTTCAGCTATCGCAAACACTTTGGTTTCAGCAAAATCGAGTAAATCTGCACTGCTTCGACCTTGGGTATCATAACCTGCTTCAGCAATTTCATTAGCCACACTGATCATTTCACGGGTTACCGCTCGTTCACGTACAATGTCAGCATAAGCGGTAATGTTTGCTGCACTTGGCGTGTTTTTCATCATCTCGGCGAGATAAACAAAACCGCCTGCATCATCAAGCTTTTGATCGTTTTCTAAAGCTTCAGAAAGGGTAATTAAATCAACAGGTTCACCTAATTCAATTAAGCTACCAATTGTTTCAAAAATAAGACGATGTGAGCGACTATAAAAATCAGCGGCAACGGCTTTCTCAGCAACGCGATCCCAGGTTTCATTATCAAGTAACAACCCACCAAGAACTGATTGCTCTGCTTCTAACGAATGTGGAGGTACTTTTAATTCATCAATTTGTTTATCGCGAATAAATTGCTGTTCTTTTGCAAATTTACCTGGCTTTTTGTCGGCCATTACCTTAACCCTACTCTGCTAAATCACCATACTCGCGCTTGTTTTAATTTTTACTTTAACTCTTGCTCTAAGTAAGGTAAAAACACAGACGAGTATTTAAAAAAGGATTGCTAATGTAGCAGAATTTGCCCTTTGGGAATATAGGCGTTTATCTAAAAAAGAGCATTATAGATAAATAGATTACTTACTACTAACCGACACGTTACCACTAACCATCGATACTCTAACTAAAGCACTACCGTTGATTGTTTGAAAGTTTAATTTAGCACCTGGGCAATATTCATCATACTCAGTTTTATCTTTAGTAATGTTGTTATCTATGTCACCAAAAATACTTAATTTAAGGCTGAAATCAGTATTTATTGTCTAGGCTTACTCATGTCTGCACGTTTAGACAGATGAATGCATGCACTCGACGGTAAGAACAGTTATCAATTTACAGACACAAAAAAAGCGCCAAAAGGCGCTTTTTTACGTTTGTTGCAAGTTAATAAGAATTTACTTCTTACCCATTGCAGCAAAACGTTTGTTGAATTTATCAACACGACCACCGGTCTCAGCAGCTTTTTGCTTACCAGTGTAGAATGGATGACAAGCAGAACATACGTCTAAGTGAAGGTCTTTACCTACAGTAGAACGCGTAGTGATCACATTACCACAAGAACAAGTTGCTTTGAAATCAACGTAATTAGGATGGATATCTTTTTTCATGGGAACCTCTATCTCTTTAAAGAGAAATTGGGCGCATCGCCACTTAGCCATTTACTTATTATTTACTTTAAAGAATACACCCTTCAAGAGTTAATTCTCTTAAGATAACCGAAATGCCAAGCACCATACGTAGTTAAAAATTAATGGGGGCGAATAATAAAGGATAGCCTAAATAACTGCAACATAAATCAGCTCAAACTGACTAAAAAAGGGCTTATTAGCGTTATTTAGAAAGAAAGCAGCATTGTTACTTGGCAGTATTGATTACAGCGGGCAAAATAGTACTAACTATTGCTAACCATACCTGCTGATTAAAAGTGCCTGAACAATACATTCAAGTTGCTATCCCTGTCCCTATGCGACAGCTATTTACTTATCAAGTACCTGAAACACTCAGTTTACCTAAGATTAAAGTCGGTGAGCGAATCGCGGTCCCTTTCGGTTCGCGCAAGGTTATTGGTATTGTTATCGACGCACAAGCTCAATGTAATTTCGACGTAAAAAAAGTTAAAAGCATAACTGGTCGCCTAAATGATAACTTTAACTTAAGTCAGTCACTGGTTAGCTTTTTACAATTATGCGCCCATTATTACCATCATCCCGTTGGCGATGTTTTCCAACAAGCTTTACCTATATTACTTAGAAAAATAGAAAATATAAGCTTAAGCCCACCTATGGTATGGCAAGCACAAACGCCAAATGAAGACAAAAACAATATATTGGCTAAGTTAGCGAAGAAAGCTGCCAAACAATATGACCTTTATCAAATGATTAACAGCCATCATGGCATCAGCTGGGTTGAGCTTCGTACTTTGGGTTATAACAAAGCACAGTTAAATGCGTTACTGAGTAAAGATTTGATCATTGAAAAAGAGCAGGTAGTTAGCCAATTTACGTGGCAAAAAGACACGCTCAACCAAGCTGATAAGTTAGTACTTTCAAGTGAGCAAGCTATTATCGTCAGCGCTATTAATAGCTCATTAGCAAGTTTCTCTTGTCATTTGATTGATGGCGTTACTGGTAGTGGTAAAACTGAAGTCTATTTGCAAGCCATGGAAGATGTACTTGCCAATAACCAACAAGTTTTGGTTATAGTACCGGAGATTGGTTTAACACCACAAACATTAAGCCGCTTCGAGCAACGTTTTAATGTACCTATTGCTCTGCATCATTCAGGGTTAAATGATAAAGAACGTCTTGCCACTTGGTTAAGCGCTCAACAGGGCTGTGCTGCCATTGTAATTGGCACGCGCTCGGCAATTTTTACACCTTTGCATCACCTCGGTTTAATTATTATTGATGAAGAACATGACTCATCATTAAAACAACAAGATAGTTTTCGCTACCATGGCCGAGATATGGCTATTCTTCGTGCTCGACAGCTTGATATTCCTATTGTTTTGGGCAGCGCGACGCCAAGCTTTGAGTCTTTACAAAATGCGTTGTCAGGTAAATATAGCTACCACCAACTTCATAATCGTGCTGGTAAAAGTATTAAAGCAAAAATTGCGCTTATTGATATGAACCAACAGCAAGTTGAATTTGGCTTGTCTGGTACACTTAAGCATGAAATGAAAAAAACCTTAGCACGCGGTGAACAAGTATTATTATTTTTAAACAGACGGGGTTATGCACCAGCAATCAATTGCCAAGAGTGCCATTGGCTTGCTGATTGTCAACGTTGTGATAAACCTTACACTTTGCACCAAAAACAACAGTTACTGATTTGTCATCATTGTGGCAGTCAAAGGCGTATACCTCCTCAATGCCCAAGTTGTGGCAGTGTCCGTATAGTGCCATTAGGTCAAGGTACTGAGCAATTAGAATCTCGTTTAGAAGAGTTATTCCCTGACAGCTCTATTGTACGTATAGATCGAGATAGTACTCGTAAAAAAGGTGAATTAGCAAAGTTACTACAAGAAGTGAGTGATAAAAAACATCAGCTACTGGTGGGTACCCAAATGCTTGCCAAAGGACATCATTTTCCCGATGTAACCTTAGTTGCGGTACTTGATGTTGATGGTGCTTTATTCAGCTTTGATTTTCGTGCCAGTGAACAAATGGCGCAGCTTATGATTCAAGTAGCTGGACGTGCTGGACGTGCTAGTAAACCAGGTCAAGTATTAGTGCAAAGTAACTTTGTTGATCATCCTTTATTGCAAGATTTAGTACACAATGGCTATCACCATTTTGCTCACCAAGCACTGACTGAACGAAAACAGGCACGACTACCACCTTTTACTTTTCAAGCCTTGTTGCGGGCTGATGCAAATTATCCTTCTTATCCAGAAAATTTTTTACGAGCATTAACTCAGCAGCCACTAACTGGTTGTGAGTTTGCTGGACCAGTCCCTGCAGCAATGGAGAAAAAAGCAGGAAAATTTAGGTATCACTTGATCATTCAAGCGAAATCACGAAAAGAATTGCACTACGGAATTTTACAGCTGCTGGCATTGATAGCCAAGAATGAGTGGCAAGGTAAAGTACGTTGGAGCTTAGATATCGATCCAATTGATTTAAACTGGTAACAAAAAATCCTAAGGTAAACGTGTTTTTTCATCTTAGCTCGGTTACACTAGCTAAAATTTTTCCCTTATCGACTCTCCCTATTTCATGGCTAATCAAGATTACGTTTCCCGCGCACCTACAAAAAAGAAAACGAATACCCGTAATAGTAAAAAAACGACTAAAAATGCCTATAAAATGCCACTTAAATCAAAATTAGTCAGCCTGATACTTATCATTCTAATTTCTGGATTTGCTTATGGCTTATGGTCACTAAAGACAGATCCAATTACTAAAACACCATTAATCGAGCCAGTTAAAACTACAACAGAAATAAAAACCAAAAAAAGAGCGGACGAATTACCTGAGCTACCTAAAGAAAAATGGACTTATGTTAAAGATTTAGCAACTAAAGAAATTGAAGTAGGTGAATATGAGGTCAAAGAAAAAGGCCCATATAAAATGCAATGTGGCTCATTCAGAACAGCAAAACAAGCCGAAACGTTAAAAGCTCGTATCGCCTTTTCAGGCCTTGAAGCGCAAGTGAAGAGTGTCACGGGTACAAGTGGTCTTTGGCATAAAGTATTTTTAGGTCCATACCCTCGTAAACGCCAAGCAGAAAAGCATAAACATAAACTCAAACGTAATAATATCAATGGTTGCCAAATTTGGGGGTGGTAGTAACAAGACCTTACATTAATTATTCCCCTCAATCCTTGAAAAATCCATAAATACCCCAATTACATTAACATTAAAGAATTCAGTTAAGATGAGGTTAATGTGACTACTATTGTTTCAGTAAGACGTAATGGCAAAGTGGCTATTGGCGGAGATGGTCAAGTATCACTTGGTAATACCGTAATGAAAGGCAATGCTCGTAAAGTTCGCCGTTTATATAATGGTAAAGTACTCGCCGGTTTTGCCGGTGGTACAGCCGATGCTTTTACTTTATTTGAGCGTTTTGAAAGTAAATTAGAGCAACATCAGGGGCATTTAACTAAAGCCGCCGTTGAGCTTGCTAAAGACTGGCGAAGTGATAGAGCCTTAAGAAAACTTGAAGCCTTATTAGCTGTTGCCGATGAAACAGCCTCTTTAATAATTACCGGTAATGGCGATGTTATCCAGCCTGAACACG
>JBKEHN010000178.1:0-5882 GCA_046710905.1 Colwellia sp. | reverse complement strand
TCCCTTGTGTCAGACTAGTTGTCGCCTCTAATTTTTTAGTTAGAGGTAATAAATATGAGTCGAAATTACTCACAAGCATTTAAAATACAAGCAGTAGAAAAGACATTACTTAAAGTAGATAATGTGACAATAAAAGAAGTTCAGCGCATGAAAGGCCTGTGCACATGAGCTTGACGATAAATGGCGCTCAAGGGTTAACGACCAAAGGTACTTTTTTAAGTCACTGTCTTGCAATGTGTCAGGGGAGCGATGGGTACGTTTAGCTAAGTCGTAAACCCAACGAACATAGGTTTGTTGGGTTCTTATTGAAAAGTGTCGTACTTGCATACAGTCAAGTAACTGTTGTCTGAGTGGTGTCATAATTTGCCTCCAAAAAGGATTGAGTAGCAAATTAAGTGTGGCTGGAATACAGAGAAATGTCAGGGAGCTGGCACTCCCCGCGAAGCGGTTTAGTTCAACAGTTTAATATGAGGAAAAATTCCTTCTTTCTACAAGATAGGATTAATCGTTCATAATTTTATAATATCAAGAGAGTACTTTATTATTATTTTATAATCAATAAGTTAAAAATATAGCTTGAAGTGATTGATGTGTGAAAGAAGGAAAACTTATAACTTGTGTTTGTATACAGTTATAAGGGGTGGGTATTTAGACTATTTTGTTATTAAAATCTCTTTTTAGACGCGTTAACTCTTAGTTACCTATGACCTATTCTAGTGAGATTATAATTTGTCAGTAGCAGTATATTAATAGGGTGGTAATTCTAGCTATATTTCTTGATAACCTAATAAGGGCAGGGTATCAAAAAAGCGTAATTGGTAATCGGTTTCTTGATTATCGGCTTTAGTTCTCAAAGATAAAGCAATACGGTGTTCTTGATTTTTATCAATGGCTGCTGTTGGATAAATTAACCAGCTCCGCCAAATTGTCGGTTCATCAACTCTATGCTGGGCAAAGCTTAAGCTGATATCCTGCTTGATGGTAAACAAGTCTTTATGTTTATAGCTTTTATCGTTGATATTGAAGCTAAAGTCGGTAAGCGGTATTGCTAAACCTAACCCCCAGGCTTTGATATAGGATTCTTTTAAGGTCCAATAATCAAAAAAACGATGTCGTTGCTCTGCTTCTGGTAGGGCGAAAAGCTCAGTACTTTCTTTTGCTGAAAAATAACGTTCAGCAATAGCTAATACATCATTACTTCGGCCAGTATTTTCTACATCACAGCCAATATCATCTTCAAGTGTTACGGCACAAATAATCATATTTTTTGTATGACTAATATTAAAACGCAGCGGTAATGGGCAGTTAATCACTTCAGGTTTATCTTTAGAGCCTTTTTCAAACTGCCAATTTTGCGGTGATACATCAGCGTAATAGCTTAATAAATCACGTATAAAAGCGCGAGTAATTAAAGCATCATGCCTGTCTTTAGCGAATTTATAACGTTGTTGCTTAGTTAACTCTGTAGTAGTGAGTAATGTTGAGTAGGTTGCTAATAATTGATCATTACCAAGCAACTCTTCTGGCTTGGTTATCCACAGATGAATTTCATTGCTAGCGAGAGTAAGCTTTTGTTTTGATCGAGTGAAAAGATCAGATTGAGTAAAAAAGGTCATATAAGTATCGGTAGCTTGTATTGCTTATTTAACGAGTGATTAATGTATGGTCAGACATCATTTTATCATAAAGAGTGTGAGGGTAATTTATTTTTATGAATTTTTTAAAATTATTTATTAGCAATAAAGAAGACTAGTTACTGTTAACGTCGACTATTTAGGATAAATATATTGTTCCAGTATCGATATTCTTCTAACGGGTCGAATAGTTAAGTTATTACCTTAGCATATAAATTAGTAATGCGTGTATCGGGTGATTGTGTTGGGTTTGAAACCTGTGTATATTAGCGGCGTTGTATCATTAATTTAGCTTTTTTAGGTTGAAATGAACGGTTGTCTGTCTACGGAAAGTGATTGACGAAAAGTTATTTACTTCAAATAATAAACGGATGAAAATGAGTAAACAGCCCAAAAGTACTTCCACTCAACATGCTAACGCTACTACCACACCCGAAATGCGCGCATTTATTCATGAATCTGACTTACCTACAGCTGTGCTTGCACGGTTATTAAAAATTTCAGAATCTACCGTCCGTAAATGGCGTAAACGAGAATCCCTGAGCGATGCCTCGCACGTACCTAAACAGCTAAATACCACCTTAAGTGAAGCACAAGAGTATGTTGTGGTTGAGCTTCGAACACGTTTACTGCTTTCACTGGATGAATTACTTGCTGTATGTAAGCAATTTATTAATACCAATGTATCTCGCGCAGGTTTACAGCGATGCCTGAAGCGCCATGGTGTTTCTCGTTTAACTGACATGCGCAGCGATATTGAAGGTAGCGAGCAAAGCTCTGTTGCCGATGCATCACCAACAGTACGCGTAGTACTCGAAGATACCCAAGCTCATCAACAACTCACTTCAGAACTTTCCCCCAAGGCAATGCGTGAAGTATTGAATCGCGCTAACAGCTTAAATGAAGATGAAGTGGTACAAGTAAAAGTAACCCAAATTCCAGATTTTTTAGTAAGTGCTAAAGAACAACAGAATAAATGCCGTTTATTAATAGCCAATGATCCAACGTCAAGTTGGGTCTATGTCGATATTTACGATGGCAATGAAAGTGAAGCCGCTAGCCGTTATATGAGCTACGTACTCACCAAAGCGCCTTTTCATATCCGCCGAATATTAGCGGGTAATTACAATGAATTCTTAAGTCGTTTTCGTTTGTTAAATGAAAGTCCTGATGAGGCAAGTTCCACTTTCTCATCAAAAAACTTTCAAGAGACTGATACTGAAATAGATTAGCTACCTAAACGAATAGCGGAAATGCAACCAAACAATACAAGAAATAATAACTTAGAGTAACCACAATGACTAAAAAACAGCAACCCATAGCTAATAACCCAGTATTGAGTGAAGCAGACGAAAAAACATTTAATTCACGTCTTCAAGAATGTCCAATCGCGATTGTGGGCATGGCTTCTATTTTTGCTGATGCAAAAAACTTAGAAGATTACTGGGATAATATTTTTGAGTCAGTTAATGGCATTAAAGATGTGCCTAAAAGTCAGTGGGATATTGATGAATATTACGATAGCGACCCAACAGTAAAAGATAAAACCTATTGTAAACGTGGTGGCTTTTTACCTGAAATTGATTTTGACCCAATGGAGTTTGGTTTACCGCCAAACATTTTAGAGTTAACTGACATTTCACAGTTGTTGTCTTTAGTGGTTGCCCGTGAAGTACTTAACGATGCCGGTATTGGAGACGGCTCTGGTTATGATCGTGACAAAGTCGGTATCACCTTAGGTGTTGGTGGCGGACAAAAGCAAATTGCGCCATTAACGTCTCGTTTGCAAGGACCCGTGCTTGAAAAAGTATTAAAAGCCTCAGGCGTTGATGCTGAAGATCGAGCGATGATCATTGAAAAGTTTAAAAAAGCTTACATCGGCTGGGAAGAGAACTCTTTCCCTGGCATGTTAGGTAACGTTATTGCTGGTCGTATTGCTAACCGTTTTGATTTTGGTGGCACTAACTGTGTAGTTGATGCTGCCTGTGCTAGTTCATTATCAGCAATCAAACTAGCCGTTTCAGATTTATTAGAATACCGTTCAGAGGTGATGATTTCTGGTGGTGTTTGCTGTGATAACTCACCGTTTATGTACATGTCATTTGCGAAAACGCCAGCATTTACCACTAACGATGATATCCGTCCATTTGATGTTGATTCAAAGGGTATGATGATTGGTGAAGGCATCGGTATGATGGCCTTTAAACGTTTGGAAGATGCTGAGCGTGATGGCGATAAAATTTATGCAGTGCTTAAAGGTATTGGTACCTCAAGCGATGGTCGTTTTAAATCTATTTACGCGCCACGTCCTGACGGGCAAGCAAAAGCCTTAAAACGCGCTTATGATGATGCCGGTTTTGATCCAAAAAGCTGTGGTTTAATTGAAGCACATGGTACAGGTACTAAAGCAGGTGATGCGGCGGAGTTTAGTGGTTTATTGAAACACTTCTCACATAACAATGATGCCACGCAGCATATTGCCTTGGGCTCAGTTAAGTCTCAAATTGGTCATACAAAAGCTGCCGCTGGCGCTGCAGGTATGATTAAAGCGGTACTTGCTTTACATCATAAAGTATTACCAGCAACCATTAATGTTGATACGCCAAACCCAGCGCTTGATATTGAAAATAGCCCATTGTATTTAAATAATGAAACCCGCCCATGGATGCCAAGAGAAGATGGTTTACCGCGTCGTGCCGGTATCAGTTCGTTTGGTTTTGGTGGTACAAATTTTCATATGGTATTAGAGGAGTACCAAGCTAAAGCCGCAGGTAAGTACCGATTAAACGCGGTACCACAAACACTCTTGTTTAATGCCAAAGATGAATCGACATTAATTACGCTATTGAATGATTGGCAAAGTAAATTAAACGTAAGCGCAGAACAGCAAGTTTTTGTATTCAATGCATTAGTGACTGAGCACCAGTTAAAAACCCCTGAAGCGAATGAAGCGCGTTGTGGTTTTGTTGTTAAAAATGCACTTGAAGCCCTAGAGATTATCACCATGGCATTAAAGCAGTTCTCAGCAAATGTTAACAGTGAACAGTGGTCAGTACCTACAGGGCTTTATTATCGTAAATCAGCCTTAGCAACAGCGGGTAAAGTAGTTGCCTTGTTCTCAGGCCAAGGTTCACAGTACTTGAATATGGGCCGTGAATTAGCCTGTAATTTCCCAACAGTGATGCAAGCGGCTAGTGACATGGACAGCCAGTTCTCTGCTGCCGGTTTACCACAGCTTTCGTCTACCAGTTACCCAATTCCTGTTTTTAACGCTAATGCGCGAAAAGAACAAGACGAAGCTTTACGCTTAACTCAACATGCGCAACCTGCTATTGGTACCTTCAGTGTTGGTTTGTATAAAACCTTCACCCAAGCTGGTTTTAAAGCAGATTTCACTGCAGGTCATAGTTTTGGTGAATTAACGGCATTATGGGCTGCTGGCGTATTGTCGGAACAAGATTATATGATGCTAGCACGCAGCCGTGGTCAAGCAATGGCGAAGCCAAACGCTGATGATAACGGCAATGCTAGCGCTGACTTTGATGCCGGTACTATGGTTGCTGTTGTAGGTAACCCTACTGAAGTAGCTGCCATTATTAAAGACATTAACGATATATCTATTGCCAACTATAACTCTAACAATCAAGTGGTTGTTGCTGGTGTTACTAGTCAAATAGCTATTGCGACTGAAACACTCAAAGCCAAAGGTTACAAAGTTGTACCTTTACCTGTTTCAGCAGCATTTCATACGCCATTGGTTGCGCATGCGCAAAAGCCTTTTGCTCAAGCTATTGACCGTGCCAAGTTTTCTTCGCCATCAATGCCTGTATTTGCTAATGGCACAGGTGAAGCGCATTCAAATAAAGCCGCTGATATTAAAAAGGCGCTTAAAAAGCATATTTTAGAATCGGTTCAGTTTAATAAAGAGATAGAAAATATTTACGCTGACGGTGGCCGTGTATTTGTCGAGTTTGGTCCTAAAAATGTATTAACTAAGTTGGTTGATAATATTTTAGAAGACAAAAACGATGTCGTGACCATTGCGGTTAATGCTAACGCTAAGCAATCATCAGACAAACAACTGAGACAAGCGGCAGTACAACTTGCTGTATTAGGTGTTAGCTTAGATAATATTGACCCGCATAATGCAGTAAAACGCCCATTAGCTGCGGTTAAAATGTCGCCATTAGCGATGAAGTTAACGGGTAAGTCTTATGTTAGTGCTAAAACTGAAAAAGCCTTTGCTGA
>JBKEHN010000177.1:0-5911 GCA_046710905.1 Colwellia sp. | reverse complement strand
ATTTTAAATATAAATGGCTAATTTAAAAATTATTATTGAAATATAAAAAGGTGTCTACTAGGTTAATCATACGCAGAAAACTTAGTAGGCCCTTTTATGTTTATACACCTCTCCCAGCGACACCATCAATCGAACTATTAATTAATTAATTTCACAATCAAACCCAGCGATAAAAACATCTGATATTATCGATGAATCAGTCTATTTTCAACGCCGTCAACTTGCTAAAAAATGGGATATCTTGGAGCTGGCGCTTTAATCAGCTCAACACTCTCGAAAATAGCTAACACTGGTTTTATTGGTATTTCGTTACACCAAGATCAAAGCTTTTATTTTCTCGACACTTATTAAAAAAGCAAGCTGATCGTGGTTAACCGTAAATATTTGGAAGAATGTTGTAATTAAACGTAGATAACTGACCGTTTATCGTCATAACCTTGTTGTTTTATCAAAAAAAATTTATGGTATTAGGCATTATGTTCGCTACAGGAAGTAAAATGCTTAAAAATTCATTATCACGTAATTTAGTTACTCAAAAACTTATCAGTAACAAGTTTGCGCTTACCTTGATTACCACCAGTATACTGTCGTTAGGTTTAACGGCTTGTCTACCCAATGAACAACAAGATGCTAAAGTTGTCATTAATAAAAACCCTTACCCTAGTACTTATCAAGTACTACCAGCACAAAGTACTTTATTAACCAATGCCACCATTTTAACCGGTACTGGCGAACGATTAAATGATGCCGATATCTTGTTAGTTAATGGCAAAGTAATGCGAGTAGGTAATAATTTATCCGCAGAGCAAGCCACTGTTATTGATATGAAAGGCAAGTGGATTACGCCCGGTATTATCGATGTGCACTCTCACTTAGGCGTTTACCCTAACCCACAAGTAGAGTCACATTCTGACGGAAATGAGATGACTTCACCTAATACTGCTGAAGTTTGGGCTGAACATAGTGTTTGGCCACAAGACCCAGGCTTTCAAACGGCTCGTGCGGGCGGTGTAACTAGTTTACAAATTTTACCTGGCTCAGCTAATTTATTTGGTGGTCGTAGTGTTACCTTACGTAACGTGCCGAGTGAAACGATGCAAGGTATGAAGTTTGCTGATGCGCCTTATGGCTTGAAAATGGCTTGTGGTGAAAACCCTAAACGTGTTTATGGCTCTCGTAAAGTTTTACCTGCAACTCGTATGGGCAATGTCGCGGGTTACCGTAGTGCTTGGCTTGCTGCTACTGAGTATAAACGTGCTTGGGACAAATATGACAGTGACTATAGTGCAGGAAAAAATCCGCAGGCACCAAAACGTGATTTAGAGCTTGATACCTTAATGGGTGTGTTAGATGGCGAAATTTTAATTCATAATCATTGCTATAAAGCTGAAGAAATGGCGGTAATGATTGATTTAGGTAATGAATTTAATTATCACTCAGGTACTTTTCATCATGCTATTGAAAGTTACAAAATAGCTGACTTATTAGCTGCCAATGGCAACTGTGCAGCGATGTGGCCAGATTGGTGGGGATTCAAAATGGAAGCTTTCGATATGGTTGAAGAAAATGTTGCTATTGTTAATGCAGTAAAAAATTCTTGTGCTGTGGTTCATTCTGATTCTGCCATTACTATTCAACGTTTAAACCAAGAAGCGGCGAAAGTGATGTATCGCGCCAATGAAAATGGTTTTGCGCTAAAAGAGGAAGATGCTATTCAGTGGATTACTGCGAATGCGGCTAAATCTTTAGGTATTCACGATAAAGTAGGTAGCTTAGAAGCAGGTAAGAATGCTGATGTTGTTGTTTGGAATATGAACCCATTTAGCGTTTATGCCCAAGCTGAACAGGTATTTATTGATGGTGCTAAAGTTTATGATCGTTTTGATGATAAATACCAAGCTAAAAGTGACTTTTTACTTGGCCAACAGTTAAATAGCCACGTCAATAAAGTTACTGATAAATCTGTAGTTAATTCAGTAAATCAGCCAGCAACCAAACTTGTTACTAAAGAATAGGAATGACAATGAAAAACACACAATTACTTACTTCATTGCGCTATGCTTTGTTTGGCGCCCTAGCCATGACTACCAGCCAAGTAAATGCTAAATCAATCGCAATCACTAATGCCACTGTTTATACCGTGGCCAAACAAGGCATTTTATCGCAAGCAACTGTTATGGTTGATGATGGGATAATTACTGCTGTATATAGCAAAGATCAGATTCCAGCGTCGCTTATTGCTGACACTATTATCGATGCTAAGGGCCGTATTTTGACCCCAGGTTTTATTGCCTCAGGTAACTTACTTGGTTTAGTTGAAGTGGGCGCGGTTGCTGCTACTCGCGATAGCTCTGACAAAAAGGCTGATCTTACTTTTGATGCGAGTCTAGCGTTTAACCCTAAGTCGACTTTAATCGCCTATGCTCGTAAGGGTGGTATTACCAGTAGCTTAGTTACCCCATATGGCGGTGAAAAAGTTTTTACCGGGCAAAGCTTTATGGTTAATTTATCAGGCGACTTTGACAGTGTTATTGTACCGAATAACGCAGTAATGGTTTCACTGGGGTCAAGCTCAAAAGGCTCTCGAGCAACAAAACTACAAACGTTAAGTAATAATCTTGAAGATGCACAAAAAGCCTTAGCTAAGGCAAATAAAGCTAAAGTGAGTAACAAAAAAGGCAAAGATGAGCAACAAGCTAAAACGCCATCTCGGTCAGAGCAGGTAATGAATGCCATTTTATCGGGCGACAAGCCATTAATCGCTTATGCCGATAGAGCGACTGATATATTATTTTTACTTAAATTGAAGCAGAAGTTTAATCTTAACTTGATACTCGCTGGTGCAAGTGATGCAGTATTAGTGAGCGATAAAATAGCTAAAGCTAATGTAGCTGTGATGATGAGTGCAATAGACAACTTACCAAGCAGTTTTGATTCGTTACATAACTCACTAATTAATGTTGCTAAGCTGACAAAAGCTGGTGTTAAGGTAATTATCAGTAACAGTGGTGAAAGCTATAATATTAATCAGCTACGTTTTGATGTGGGTGTGGCTATTGCCAACGGTCTTGAAAAAACTAGCGCGTTAGCGGCCGTTACAGCTAATATTGCTGATAGCTTTAACTTAAACTCTGGTCGTATCGCAGTAGGTAAAAATGCTGATTTAGTTTTATGGAGTAGTGACCCGTTCGAAATAAGTACCAAAGTTGATGCAATGTGGATTAACGGTCAAGCGATGTCGTTAAAATCTCGTCAAGATGCATTACGCCAACGTTACACTAAAGAAACTAATATGCCACGTGCTTATACTAAATAACTTTTAAAATAACTTTTAAAATAACTTTTAAAATAAATTAATACTGAGACTTTCAATATATATTGAGAGTCTCAGTATTAAATATGAACCCGCATGTAAAGTACCCCTAACATGTGGGTTTTTATTTTTATGGGATAAATAACTTTACTTGTAGTAGCTGGTACGATATCGCTAAGTAATCTATACATGGTATCAAGAGAATAAACTTGTATTTTAACCACTGATCTTTATCATTGGTATACTCCCTATCGTTAACTAACTCTTTTTTAAGCAACTATCATGCGCTTTATTCTTCTTTTTATTTTAATCATTAATTTTATAATCTTTACCGTTTCTGTTCAGGCAAGGGATAAAATTGGTTTAGTGTTAAGTGGTGGTGGCGCTAAAGGCACAGCTCATATCGGTGTGCTTAAAGTACTCGAACAGCATAATATTCCTATTGATTATGTAGTGGGTACCAGTATTGGTGCTTATGTTGCTGGTATGTATGCATTAGGGTATGAAGTTGATGAAATTGAAACCATTATGCTAGAGTTGCCTTGGTCTGATGGTTATTCTGATTTTATCCCAAGAGAATCACTTTTTTATAGTAATAAACAGCATCGCGATAGATACAACATATCAATACGGTTAGGCTATAGCGATGGTGAATTTAAAGTTCCTCATGGGCTGTTGTTAGGTCAAAGTGCTTATCAAATATTACAACGCTCAACTGATACAGTTAGCGCTTTTACGAATTTTGATGACTTAGCTATACCGTATCGCGCTGTTGCTTCAGATATAGCTACAGCGAAAATGGTGGTACTTGATTCTGGAAGTATTAATCAAGCAATGCAAGCCTCAGCAGCGGTACCTGGTATTGTTGCAGCTGTCGTTATTGATGGTAAAGCACTCGTTGATGGTGGTATCACCAATAACATGCCAATAGATGTAGTCAAAGCAATGGGCGCTGATATTGTTATTGCCGTTGATATAGGTTCACCATTAGCCTCACAAAGTGATTTAACCAGTACGGTATCTGTGCTCAATCAGTTATCTACCATTCTTACTAATAATACCAGTTTAGCGAAAAAGGTATTACTTACCGATAAAGATATACTGTTGCGCCCAGCTATAGACGATTTAAGTACCACTGACTGGTCTGTAATGCCACAAGCCTTAATATTAGGCGAGCAAGTAGCTAATTCACAGTCAGCAGATTTGATAAAGTTATCAATCAGCGACCATGATTATCAAGTTTATCAGGATGAAAAAAAACTGCGGGCAAGAAAATGGTTTGATGAATTACCTAAGCATATCATTGACATTAAAATACGTAATAATTCAAAAGTTGAAAATGACATTATTAGCCTTCATTTTGCGGTTAAGTTAGGTGAGGAATTATCTAAAGAGGCATTAGATTTAGCTATTGATAGAGTTTATGCCTTAGATAAATTTGAACAAGTTACTGTTGAGTTTAACGATACAGTACAAGGACGAACCTTAATTCTCCACACCCAAGCTAAATCTTGGGGACCTAACTACTTTGATTTTGGTTTTAATTTAAAAACAGATTTTTCTGAACGTTCTATTACTTCCATTAATATGTCCTACTTGATGACAGAGTTTACCAGTAATGGTGGCCGCTGGTTAAATGAGCTTGAATTGGGTTGGGAGACATTACTGGCCAGTGAGTTTTATCAACCTATTAATAGAAAGCAAGATTTATATAGTAGAGTAAGAGTCTCTTTTGCCCAAGATAAGTGGGAAAAGACCCGTCTTCGTCCAGAGCTTCGAAATGATTATTATCTTGGTAAATTTGCATTAGGTTACAACTATTCCTTTAAAGGTATTATTGAGCTTGGTGCTGTTGTTGAAAGCGGTGATCTTTCTCTTGATGAAATTGGTACTGATGATTTTGATTATGAAACGTATGGTAGTTTTTTAACCTTTGGTTACGATACGTTAAACAGTATTAATTTCCCCACTGATGGCAACAAGTTATTAATTGAAATGCAGTGGTTAACAGATAAGTACTCACCTAAATTAACGGCAGCAGAGCATGACAAAACACTCGCTTTTACCTTTGATTGGCGTGGTGCCATTGGCTTTAGAGGTCATACCTTTGTTGGAATTACGTCTTTTGTGACTATCGATAATGAAACCGACTTCAGTGTTCATGTTACTGAGTTAGGAGGTTTTTTAAATCTTTCAGGTTATCAAGAAGATGCGCTTATTGGTGTCCATAAAGTGTTTGCTGCGGTTGTCTATCAATATGACTTGGGACGTGATGTGCTAGGTGGTTCAGGTTTACCTATTTATTTAGGTACCAGTTTAGAAATGGGTAATGTTTGGGCCGTAGATGAAACGGTTAAATACAGTAATCTAATAAACTCAGGTAGTATTTATCTTGGTACCGATACCAGTTTTGGTCCTGCAGTTTTAGGGATAGGCTTTGCGACAGGAGGTGAGTATTCATTCTTTTTGTCGGTAGGTAAAAATTGGTAATTGAGGCAGTAAAGGTAGTGGGTAATCTTTTATGCTATCCACCAGCCCTTGCTTCTTATAGAATTTATATTTGCCGACAGACACATAACCATTTTATAACTTAACCAT
>JBKEHN010000176.1:0-5925 GCA_046710905.1 Colwellia sp. | reverse complement strand
CACTATTGCTAATTTATTACTTGCCTCCATCGGCTTTATTCAAATTGTTATGTCAACACACTATGGCAGCGATGCCACAGCAGCAATGACGGTAAGTCAGCGTATTTTCTTTTTACTGCAATCGGCACTATTTGGTTTGTCTGCTGGTGTATCAGCTATTATTGCTCGTCATATTGGTGCTAACGATAAAGACAAGGCCGGCCAAATATTCCAAAGTGCCATGCTGCTCAGTTTCATGATCTCAATAGTATTATCGCTGTTGTGTTATACCTTTGCAGAACAGCTGACACAATGGTTTGGCATGAATGATCAAACACAAAAGTTAGCGGTGGTGCTGATTCGCTGGATTTGTCTGTTTAGCCCTATTTATTCAATCAACATTATTATTGCTGGCTCGCTACGTGCCGGTGGCGATGCCTTTCATCCGTTATTATTAGCGATTGTCAGTAGTGTTGGTAATGCCTTAGGTTGTTATGCATTTAGCACAGGTAGTTTTGGTGCCCCTGAATTGGGTGTTGAAGGATTAATTATTGGTGGTGTAGTTGGCTCTGTTATCTCGCTTTTTTTCTATGTCGCTATGTGGCGAAAAAACCGCTTATTATTACCTTTTCCTGAAAAAAGTGAATACAGGAAAAAAACCTTAATATTATTACGTATTGGCATGCCCAGTGCTATTGAGCAAAGTGTTATTCAAATTGGCTTCTTAGTTTTTACTATTGCTATTGCCAGTTATGGTTTAGATGTATTAGCCGCCTACGGCTTAGGCCTTAATGTATTAACCTTATTATTAATTACCTCCCTTGCCTTCTCAATGTCTGGCGCGGTAGTGGTTGGCCAATACTTGGGACGCGAAGAGCCGGATAAAGCCTATCAGCAAGGCTGGGCGGCATGGCGAATGTGTGTGGTGTTTATGACGATTTTCGGACTACTGTTTTTTATTTTTAATCACCAAATTGCGGCTTGGCTCACTGATGATGAAAACGTGCGCCAGTATACGGCACAATTTTTAAGTATCATTGCTATTTCCATGCCACTTATCGCGACCGACTTTACCATAGGCGGTGCTATACGTGGTGCTGGTGATACCACTTACCCCTTGAAAATATCGTTGTTCACCTTACTACTTGTTAGAGTGATTATGCCTTTTGTTTTTATTCATTATCAGTACTCTTTTCTCAGTTTATTTGCCTTAACGGGTGTAGACTTCCTAATAAAAGCATTTTTTATGACCCGATATTTTAGAAGTAAGCGTTGGCTGAAGACCACTATTTAACCGGCTTTAATGATCTTATTTTAGCTTAACTAATAGCTTTAACAGGTGCTAGTATTAATTACCTCAATTAAATTTGAACCCTTGGTATGTTTATTTACTTAAAAATATCTTATAGTATTGTCTATCATTTAACTTTCTTACGATAAAAAAGTGAACCTTATGCCTTTTCCAAAACTACTGGCGCCATTAGATCTTGGTTTTACCACCTTGAAAAACCGTACGCTAATGGGCTCAATGCATACTAATTTAGAAGAAACGCCCAATGGTTTTGAACGCATGGCCGCTTTTTATGAAGAACGCGTTGATGGCGGTGTTGGACTAATCGTCACTGGCGGTATTGGGCCAAACCCTGAAGGTGCGGTAGCAAAAGGTGCTGCGCTAATGGTTTCTGAGTACGATGTAACACAGCATAAAATTATTACCCAGGCTGTGCATAACAAGGGCGGTAAAATATGCATGCAAATATTACATGCAGGGCGATACGCCTATAATCCTGACTTAGTTGCGCCCAGTGCTATTCAAGCGCCAATCAATCCATTTAAACCCCTAGCGTTAACCGCAGAGCAAGTAGAGCAACAAATAAAAGACTTTGTAAATTGCGCTAAATTAGCCCAAAAAGCAGGCTATGATGGTGTTGAAATTATGGGCTCAGAAGGTTATTTACTTAATCAATTTATCGTGAAACGTACCAACCAACGTACCGACAAATGGGGCGGGTGTTTTGAAAATCGTATACGTTTCCCCTTGACCATAATTAAAAGTATTAGAGAGGCAGTAGGCGAAAATTTCATCCTCATTTATCGACTGTCGATGCTTGATTTAGTTGAAGATGGTAGTTCACAAGAAGAAGTTACTCAATTAGCTAAAGCGGTAGAAACTGCAGGAGCTAGCATTATTAATACTGGTGTTGGCTGGCATGAAGCACGTATCCCTACTATTGCTACGTCTGTACCTAGAGCATTCTTCTCAAGTTTATCAAAACAAATTAAAGCGGTAGTTTCAATACCGGTCATTACCAGTAACCGTATAAATACTCCCGAAGTTGCCGAGCAATTACTTATTGATGATTGTGCCGACATGGTCTCAATGGCAAGACCCTTTTTGGCAGACCCTGAATTTGTCAACAAGGCCAAAGCCGATAGAAGTAACGAGATAAATACTTGTATCGCTTGTAATCAAGCCTGTTTAGATCACACGTTCGATAATAAAATATCCTCTTGTTTAGTCAACCCAAGAGCCGCTAATGAAACCTTACTTAATTTCATTAACGTAACAGATAAGAAAAAACTTGCCGTTATTGGCGCCGGACCTGCTGGGCTGGCTTTTGCAACTTACGCGTCACAAAAAGGTCATTACGTTACCTTATTTGATAAAAACTCGACCATTGGTGGCCAGTTTAACCTCGCCAGACAAGTACCAGGTAAAGAAGAGTTTGATGAAACACTACGTTATTTTTCAAAACAACTTAAGCGCAACCAAGTGACATTAAAACTCAGTACAATAGCGACCACTGAGATGTTAACTGAATTTGATGAAGTCATATTAGCGACGGGAATATTACCCAGAATGCCAGATATTATCGGTATTAAACATTCTAAGGTAGTCAGTTATATCGAGGTATTAAATAAGTCAGTTGTTATAGGAAAAAAAGTAGCACTGATCGGCGCAGGAGGTATTGGTTTTGACGTTGCTGAATACCTAAGCCATCAAGGTGAGTCATTAACCCTAAACAAAACCTTGTATGCCAAAGAATGGGGTATCGATTTAACCAATACTTCACCTGGCGGTTTAGCTGAAAAATCAATAATACCTAGCCCAAGAGAAATATACTTACTGCAAAGAAAAGCAACAAAAGTAGGTGGAAACTTGGGTAAAACAACTGGCTGGATCCACAGAGCGAGCCTTAAAAACAAAAAAGTTATGATGCTCGCTAATGTTGAATACCAGCGTATTGACGATGCAGGTTTACATATTGCCATCGACGGTAAAAAACAGCTTTTAGCGGTTGACCATGTGGTACTTTGTGCTGGCCAATTACCAAATAAGCAACTGAAACATAGTCTTGAAGCATCAGGATTTAGTAAACCAGTTCATATTATCGGTGGCGCTGATGTCGCTGCAGAGCTTGATGCCAAACGGGCCATTAATCAAGCGGCGTGGCTAGCGGCTGAAATTTAGCTTGGAAATAAAAATGTTCGATATTGTCATGATCGGCAGTAGTATTTTTGAATTTTGGCGACAACCTAAATGGGGGGAAATGACTATTGCCAATCATGCCCTCAGAGGCACACAGAGCCAAGACTGGTTAACTAGAGCAAATGAAGGACAGCTCAAATTACCCTGTGCCCGTCATATTTTAGTGTATTGTGGCAGTAACGATCTCATTTATGGTCACTGCCCCACAGACATTGTTAATAACGTTTGTGCTCTACTCGAGACCTTATCACAGTTATACCCTAATACCCATATTGGCTATTTTTCTATTATGCTGTGTCCACAAAAAGTAGGCGCTGGTCAACAAAAGATTATTAACGACATTAACCAGCGTATAAAGAAATACTGCTATGAACCAGTTCGTAGTGAAAAATATAGGTACTTTCATTTTAATGATTTTATAGAAAATGAGGCCAGCTGGTTTGTTGAAGACGGCCTTCACCTTAGCCAATCAGCTTACTTGATGTTAGATAAAAAACTCGGCGCCGTGATGAAATCATGGCTAGCCTGTCCGGCACTCGTTAAATAAAGTATTAAAATAAGTAATAAAATAAATACTAAAAAAGGTAACTTCAATGAATCGTTTATTCTCAATTACAGGTAAAGTCGCCATTGTCACTGGTGGCTCACGTGGTCTAGGTGAAATGATCGCCCATGGCCTCATTGAAAGTGGCGTCAAAACTTATATTACTGCACGTAATGAAGCCGAGCTCATTGAAACAGCTACAGCATTAACGGCCCTTTGTGGTAACTCAAATGCTAGAAATAAGATAGCGTGCATACCCATTGTTGCTGACTTATCAACATTTGAAGGCATTTGCCAATTTGCTAATACCATTAAAGACAAAGAACAACACATTGATATTTTAGTAAACAATGCAGGCTCGGCATGGGGTGAAAAATTTATAGATTTCCCTGAGATTGGCTGGGATAAAGTAATGAATGTAAATGCTAAAGCGCCCTTCTTTATTATTCAGCAATTATTACCCTTGCTAAAAGCCTCTGCAACAAAAGAGGACCCAGCTAGAGTCATCAATATAGCCTCGATTAACGCGTTTAATCATCCACGTACAACAAACTATTCTTATAGCGCCAGTAAGGCAGCGGTTGTGCAAATGACCCGCCACTTAGCTGGTGATTTAGTAAAAGATCATATCAACATAAATGCCATTGCCCCCGGATTTTTTCTCAGTAAAATGACTAAACACGCACTAGAAAATGCCGAGCTTGATACTTTTGCCAAAAAAATGGTACCGATGGAACGTTTAGGTAATGCTGATGATATTACTGGTAGTGTGATCTATTTATGCGCCAAAGCGTCGTCGTGGATAACTGGTCATACACTGGTACTTGATGGCGGCGTTATTGCTAGTAGTGGTTATGGCGATTATAGCGAATTTGTTTAAAAGTAGATACCATGATTCAATTGATTCTTTAGTCTATTCAACACATTGCTTCTATGTCCGAGATAACAAAACATAGTCATATTAAATATAAAAATAGCCATAATATCTTTTAATTATTACAAAGTTTTTAACGCTATCTGCTGCTATTGGAGTTACTGTAAATGTGTTATCGTCTAGCCAATTAATGACTTAATAGCTTGTGGTAAACGATGTTATTTGAACTGCTCTTTCTCTTCTTCGCTGGCCTTTTTGGCGGCGTTCTCAACTCCATTGCAGGCGGCGGTAGTTTTATTACCTTTCCCGCACTTATGTTTGTTGGCATTCCTCCTATCATAGCAAGTGCGACCAATACGTTTGCGTCATGTGCTGGTTATATGAGCGGTACTTATGCCTTTCGAAAAGAGATTGCTGTGCATAAAGATGAACTATTTTTTATCATAATAATTAGCTTAATTGGCGGTATTACCGGAGCATGGCTATTACTAAAAACACCTGAAGCAGTATTTCGAGAAGCGATTCCTTGGTTGCTTTTATTTGCTACCGCGTTGTTTGTCTTTGGTGAAAAAATTAATACTCGATTAAAAAGTATGGCATCTAACCATCGTCATGCTTCATCCATAGGTGGAGTTTTACTATTAATTATACTATTAGGCGTGTCTACCTATGGTGGTTTCTTCAACGCTGGGCTTGGCATCATTACACTTAGCTATTTAGCATTAGCTGGCCACACTAATATTAATACGATGAATGGTTTAAAACTATTAATTTCATCGACAGTATCACTGATCGCTATTGGGCTATTTATTTATAATGATGTTATTGCCTGGTTTGAAGGCAGTGTTGTGCTGTGTGGTACGTTAGTGGGAGGGTATGTTGCAGCGAATGTGTCGCGCCAGTTGCCCCAAAAATATGTCAGACACTTTGTTATTTTGGCGAGTATTATGACCACGCTATATTTCTTTTTTGATATTTATAGCTAAGTAACTTGAAAAATAGGATTTGGCTGGAGTTAAAAACCTATTTTAGTAATGC
>JBKEHN010000175.1:0-5926 GCA_046710905.1 Colwellia sp. | reverse complement strand
TTTTGAGATGATTAATAACCGTGTTACTTTTTATGTGCCCAGCCACAGTTAAAGTTACCTACTTGTTTAATAATTTTTATCACATAATGGCTAATCGTTAATTTAGAAATGTCTTTTTCAATTAGCATGTACAAGACCATTATTAGGGTATTACCATTTTAAGTGTCGATTCAAATACGTCATTCGTAAAATAGATAATTTTAGTAGATTTTTTCACTATACGCTAAATAATAATAAGTATAGTAAACTGCTCGTTCGAATTAATAATAACCTTTTAATAAAAATAGCTATGTTGGCTTCAAAATTGCTTTATTATAATTACTTGATTGAAATAAATTTTATATATGTCGTTTACTTGCCATACAGGGAGGTAAGCTGATTAAGCTTAGTTAGGATTTTTATGCGAACTTTACTTTTCTTCTTTATATTTTTGTTAGCCTGTTCTTCAGTATTCGCTATGCAAAAAAATATGCAAGCTGTGCAGATATATACCGATAATCAATTATTAGATTTGATTAAAGACAATAAACATTTAAGCCAAGTAGTGCTCGATGAATGCCAATTAGTACAAGATATTGAAGCGCGTGCGAATAAAGTAAATATGCCCTCGTATCAATATTTGTGGGGCGATATGTTAGCTTATGGGGTTTGCGTTAAAAAAGATATTCCGCTGGGTTTACATTATATGTATCTAGCCGCTGAGCAAGGTTTAGTAGAAGGCTTAGAACAGTTAGGACGTTATTATCATATTGGCAAATTTATGCAGATTGATATTGATCGCGCTATTGTTTATTTAAAAACAGCGGCAAGTTTAGATAATTTAGCGGCACAAATGCGACTGGCAGGAATATATGAGCAAGGCTATGGTAGCCCGTTAGATTTCCCAGCATTATATTCTCAATTACATCACTCCATTACTGATGATAAGGTAATACATAAAAAAATCAGTGTATTACTTTCAGATCTTGCCAGTAAAATGCCAAGTAAAGTCATTGAACAAGCGAAAAGAACAAGTTATACAAATTAAGCAAAAGCGTTAGCGCAGTAAATAATAACTTTATGATATACTGACAGGTAGATATCCTTAAATACTGACCCTTTATAGTGACCTATAACGATCCACACGCTAAACGCGAAGCCAAAAAATATGAAAAGCCAGTCGCCTCACGCGAATTATTGCTATCAATCATCGAAAAATGCTCGCCACCACCAAGTTTTAATAGCTTAGTCAAAACGTTAAAGTATGACGAAGAATATCAACTTATTGGTTTGAAGCGACGTTTACGTGCGATGGAAAACAGTGGTCAGTTGATTTTTAATAAATTTAAACAATATGCACTACCGGAAAAAAATAGCCTGCTAAGCGGCAAAGTTATTGGCCATCGCGACGGTTTTGGTTTCTTTTCTCCTGATGATGCTTCGATTACCGATAAAAGAGGTAAAGATTTTTATATCTCCGCTCATGAAATGCAGCGTGTTTTTCATGGTGATATCGTGCAAGCAATGTTGGTTGATCGTACGGATCGAAAAGGTCGTAAAGAAGTTAAAATACTTGAGGTGATAGAGCCGCGAAAAGCGCCAATCGTTGGTCGATTATATATTGATCATCATGTTTGCTCTGTGGTTTCAGAAGACAGTAAAATTAAACAAGAAGTGTTAATTGACCCACAAGCAAAACTGGGTGCTCGACATGGACAAATGGTCGTGGTGGAGTTAGTACAAAGACCGACTAGACGTTCGCATGCTATTGGTAAAGTTATTGAGGTCTTAGGTGATCACTTAGCGCCAGGCATGGAAATTGAAATTGCTTTACGTGCCCATGATTTACCACATCAATTTTCACATACCGTGCAAGCTGAAGTAGCCAGTATTGCTGATGAAGTTGAAGAGTCAGCCAAATTACCACGTAAAGATTTACGCGACTTACCTTTGGTTACTATTGATGGTGATGATGCGCGAGATTTTGATGATGCTGTTTATTGTGAGCCTAAAAAATCTGGTGGTTGGCGCTTATGGGTTGCTATCGCTGATGTGAGCTATTATGTGCAACACGGCACAGCTCTAGATGATGAAGCTATATCACGTGGTAACTCGGTGTACTTTCCTAGCCAAGTTATCCCTATGTTGCCAGAGAAACTTTCTAATGGTCTATGTTCACTAAATCCAGATGTAGATCGTTTATGTATGGTCTGTGAAATGACCGTTAGTGCCAAAGGTAAATTGACAGGTAGTAAGTTTTATCCGGCAGTAATGCGTTCTCATGCCCGTTTTACTTATACTAAAGTAGCTGCCATTCTTGATGGTGATCAAGCGCTTTGTCAAGAATACCAGCCCTTAGTTCCTGATTTAAAAAATCTTGAAAATATGTATCACGCGTTAACCGATGCCCGACTTAAACGAGGCGCTATCGCGTTTGAAACGCAAGAATCTATTTTTCTTTTTAATGAAAATAAGAAAATCTCTGGTGTTGTGCCACTTATTCGTAACGATGCGCACAAAATCATTGAAGAATGTATGATTTTAGCCAATGTCGCGACGGCAAAGTTTATTGAAAAACATGAAAAGCCAGGATTGTTCCGTGTTCATGAAAAGCCAAATGAAGATAAGTACCGTAATTTTATTACTTATTTGAATGAGCTTGGTTTGTCATTGCCATCAAAAGTAGAACCAGAGCCAAGAGATTATGGTGATATTTTAGCAAGAGTAGCAGGTCGCCCCGATCAAGAACTTATTCAAACCATGTTGTTACGCTCAATGCGCCAAGCTGTCTATCAAACCGATAACGAAGGACATTTTGGTTTAGCGCTGCCATCATACAGCCACTTTACCTCACCTATTCGTCGCTATCCTGATTTAGTGGTGCATCGAGTCATTAAAGCTATTCTAGAAAAAGAAGCTAACAATGATGCTAACGAAGGCAGTTATGATTATGCCTTAGGGGAAGTGGTTGAGTTAGGCGAACATTGTTCAATGACAGAGCGACGCGCTGATGAAGCAACACGTGATGTTTCTGATTGGCTCAAATGTGAGTTTATGCAGGACCATGTTGGTGATAATTTCACTGGCGTTATTTCAACGGTTACTAACTTTGGACTGTTTGTTCGCTTACAAGATTTACATATTGAAGGTTTAGTTCATATCACTTCCCTTGGCCGTGATTTTTATCATTATGATGATGTTCGTATGTGCTTAACCGGTGAACAAAGTGGCAAAAAATATCGTGTCGGTGATGAAATTCGAGTGCAAGTTGCGGCGGTAAACCTTGATGAAAAGAAAATAGACTTACGTCTTGAAGGTTCTAAAGTAGAAGAAAACCAAGGCCAGTTTAAAGGTAAGTCTAAAGGTAAGTCAAAAAGCACAAGCGCAAGACACTCAGGGTCAAAAGTAGCTGAAGGTAAATCAGCAACTAAGACAGAAAATCAAGCTACTACAGCCAAAAAAGATAAACCTAAAAGTAAGCCTAAAGGTAGCTTTAAAGCCGAATCCAAAGTGAAGCCAAAAGCAAAGAGTAAAGCCAAAAAACGCAGTGTACGTAAAAAACGTCCAGGTAAAAATGCGCGTAAAAGTACAGAAAATGATACTTAAGTAATAGTTTATTAGCCTCGTTGTTCATATAAAATAGAGAAAGATCATGGCGAAAAATGAAGAGTTAGTGTTTGGGATTCATGCAGTTAATGCCTTAATGGACGTAGCACCTGAGCGTTTTATTGAAATATGGTTATTAAAAGGTCGTGAAGATGATCGTATAATGCCAATCATTAATTTATCAAGAAAATACGGAATTGGTACACAATTAGCTAGTCGTAAGGCCCTTGATGAAAAAAGTGAAGGTGAGCAACACCAAGGCGTAATCGCCCGTGTAAGACCTGGGAAAAGTTATACAGAAAATGATATAGATGACATCATTCTTGCCGTAGAAAAAAAAGGTATCCCACCATTTTTCCTTATTTTAGACGGTGTTACCGATCCTCATAATTTAGGTGCTTGTTTACGTAACGCTGATGCAGCTGGCGTACAAGCCATCATTGTACCAAAAGATAATGCTGCACAAATTACCCCTACTGTACGTAAAGTTGCGGTAGGTGCGGTTGAAAGTGTGCCTTTAGTGCAAGTAACTAACTTATCAAGAATGATGAAACAGCTGCAAAAACAAGGTGTATGGATTGTTGGTACAGCCGGAGAGACAGACACTTGTTTATATGATGTTAAGCTAGGTGGACCGATGGCACTTGTTATGGGCGCTGAAGGAAGAGGCATGCGTCGATTAACCCGTGAAAACTGTGATCAACTAGTCAAACTTCCTATGGCAGGTACTGTTTCAAGCTTGAATGTATCAGTAGCAACAGGTATTTGTTTATTTGAAATGGTACGTCAACGAGCAATCTAATACCTCAATCATTTTGCTATTAGAATTGATATAAACGTGTATTAAAAAAGGCTTATTGTTTTAAACAATAAGCCTTTTTTAATACTCTAATTTTTCTAGGAAAGTGCTGTTTAAGCTTGCTCGTAGCTTACTTATAGTAACTTAAGCATTTCTCAACTTCATTTTTAGAGCCCATAATAACTTCAACACGCTGATGAATACTTTCGGGTGCTATATCCATAATACGTCCTTGGCTGGTCATAGCTAAACCACCCGCTTGTTCAAGTAAAAATGCCATTGGATTAGCTTCATACATTAAACGTAGTTTGTATGGTTGCTCAGGCTTTCTACTATCTGCAGGGTAAGTAAAAATACCACCACGACATAAAACACGGTGAATATCACCGACCATGGCAGCTATCCAGCGCATATTAAAGTTTTTACCGCGTGGGCCGGTATCACCCGCAAGTAAATCATCAATGTAATTTTGCATAGCTGGCTGCCAAAAACGCTGGTTAGACATATTCACTGCAAACTCTTGTGTATCAGCAGGTACTTGTACATTTCGCTCTACTAATAAGAAGCCGCCATGGGTTCTATCTAATACATAAAAATGCGTGCCACTACCCGTTGTCATCACTAACATAGTTGATGGACCATAAAGTACGTAACCAGCACATACTTGTTTGTCACCGGCTTGTTTAAACATGTCATCATCACCAGCTTTGATATCTTCAGGTGCTTCATGAATTGAGAAGATAGTACCAATCAATGAATTGATATCTATGTTAGAGCTACCATCGAGTGGGTCAAAAGAAACAATATATTTACCATTCTCATCACCAGCAACTGAGTGATCTTCTTCTTCTGATGAAATCGCTTTAACAAAACCAGACTCTAATAGGATATCTTTGAATAATTCATTGGCAACCACATCTAATTGCTTCTGAACTTCACCTTGAATGTTTTCATCAAGAGTTGAGCCCATTACGTCACCTAAATGGCCTTGGCTAACACGAAATGAAATCTCTTTGGTGGCAGCTAAAATAGTTTTTATTAATGAAATTAAATCAAGAGGTACATTGTCCTGACGTAAAGCTGGTGCTAGTCGTTGCATTAGGTTACCTAAATTACTGTAAAGTTAATTATATACTTTATGAAATTCGCCAATAATACTGGTCGATAGTAGTTTTATCATTAAGACTGAAAGTTTTTATGAAACTATTCAAAATGATATTATTAATAATTATAGCAAGCTTATAGCTGATATTAGTAGCGTTTCCTTGTTATTTCGTTTGTGTTTATTGATATACCCTTTACCGTTCAAAGTGTAGAGCTTCAGTGACAGTTAATAGGAATTTAGCTAAGGCATTAAATTTAGAGAATGGTTGTTCCATTGTTCAATTTAGTAATGCCGCATAAATTACTTTTAAACCCATCGAAAAAGAGCTTGAGCGATCACCTAGCTTCGTTGCAGTGACTAGTATTAACGTCGCTCGACGCTCTTAAATCTCTATCATGAAAGGTAATGGGTATAGTTGTAGCAAGGCTACTTTTCTT
>JBKEHN010000174.1:0-6008 GCA_046710905.1 Colwellia sp. | reverse complement strand
TGGTGGCAAAGTCAAACTCAGTGTTACCAGTGAATTTAATGAGAAACCTGACGTTGCTATTGTTGTCTTTGGTGAAGAGCCTTATGCAGAGGGTAATAGCGATTTAGATAACCTTGAATACCAACGTCATAATAGAACAGACCTAAGGCTATTAAAGCGCTTAAAAGCATAAGGTATTGCTGTTGTTGCTGTATTTATTAGCGGACGACCAATGTGGGTAAATGCCGAACTTAATTTCTCAGATGCTTTTGTTGCTGCTTGGTTACCAGGCTTCGAGGGTAACGCGGTAGCTGATGTTTTATTTAGTCAAACCGATGGCTCTATCAATCATGATTTTGTTGGTAAACTTTCTTATTTAGCAGCAAAAACCGGTACTATCGTCGTGACTCCTAGAATTATGGATAAGCTTGTCGCCAGTTGAGTTTTTTAGAAATTTAATTTCTTCATGTGTACCCCTCAGCATTTCATATTATAGTAGTTATATTCTGGAAGCGCTTCCATGAAATAGGATGATTTGCTAATAATATCAATAGTAATTATTAAAAAATGTAAACTATTTTAGAACCTTTACTCTGATTTTTTTTCGAGGGACTTTTTATCTTTTTGAATTTATTACTTTAAATTCTTAATAGAGGCAGTTTTTTTTCTCATTGATTACTTAATTAATTATTTGTTGAATTAGATAAATCGTATTTTTTAGACGATTGATTACTTCCTTTAATTTTCTATAAAAATGTACTGGCTGGTGTATGAAAAAAAATTTAGTATCGTTATGTAGCTTGTCGGTAGGAGACATTAAATCCTAAAACTAGCGCATAAAAAAGACCAGAAGTACAAACTGCTAGCCTATCAGTAAAAATTATTATCTATACCCAAGTAATTTGAAAATACAGGACTTAGCTGGAATTAGAAAAACCTTTAGATAAGGCTTTGATGAAATAATAGTCATTCCATTGTCGAAAAAATAACGCGCTATAAATCGTTTAAAGCAACTCTGTTAAGGCTATCGGCTAATAATACAATTTTTCCTTCCTTCCTCAAGAAAATAACTATTAATAAAAGTAGACGCCTTCATCATACTTAGTTCAGGCAACCTGAAACTAGCCTCTTCAAGTAGAACGGTTATATATCATGAGGAAATGAATAGCGCGTTACCTGGTTATTAGCAAAGCTGGTTAAGGTAAGCAGCCGCACCAAGTAGGCCTGGTTGACTTTCTGTTATGATATATGTTGGCGTTTGTTCGTTTAAATGTGACATACGCCCTTTAGTTTCAAACCTTTCCCTAAACTCACTGTTTTTTAAATAATCAACAAACCTTGGTACTATACCTCCAGCGATGTATACACCACCAATAGAGCCTGTAGTTAATGCTAAATTACCAGCAAAGCTACCTAAAACTTTACAAAACTGTGATAAAGCCTGTTGGCATATTTTACAGCTACCCGCTAATGCTTTGGTGCTGATATCTTTAGCTGATAACTTAATTGATGGCTCCGTGGCTTCTACATCGTTTTCTTGTTGATTATTAATCACCAGTAATGCCTGGTATGTTTGTTCTAAACCATAACCAGAAAGAAGCTGTTCGTAAGATATTCTTTTTTTAGTTTTTTTTAATTGTTGAAATATTTGTATATCAAGTTCATCTACAGGTGCAAAATCGATATGACCACCTTCGCCTCCAAGACAATGCCAGTGACCATCGATATTTTCCAAGTTAGCAACACCCAAGCCAGTTCCTGGTCCACATACTGCAATGGGTTGGTTTAGTGCTGGTGCACCGCCGCCAACTTTTACTTTTTGCTCATCAGTTAATAGCGGAATAGCCATTGCTATTGCAGTGTAATCATTTATTAACGTTAAGCTATTTAGCTTCAATTCTTCTTTTAGCTGTTTTTGTGAAAATTTCCATGGCAAGTTTGTCATCGATATTGCATCGGTATCAACAGGGCAAGCTATGGCTAAACACGCATTTACTTTTACATGAAGCAAATTTTTATCGGCTAAATATTGATGAATGACATTACTTAAATGTGGAAAAAGCTGGCACTGGTATGTTTCAATTTCACTGATATTATTGTTATTATCAGTAATTGCTAACCTAATATTAGTACCACCAATATCAGCAACTAAATTAATTACTTGAGTTTCATGTGAGTTTTTCATCTTATGTTACTTCTCGTTTAAATGTATTTATTTTTCTATTGTGACTAGCAACTGCAGTCGTTTTTGTTAATCAAAAACTCTATAGCTTATTTTTATTTGTGTCCCATTGGAATATGACACGCAAGTAATAGAGAGTTTAGTTCAGCTTCAATATTGCTTGAATGTTAACCACTTTCTGCTCTGTTAAGGTATATTTTCGCATAACCCATGCAACGGCAAACGAGCCTAATGCAGGTATAACGGTAAAAGATAATAACAAGCCCTGTTTCGTGGTATCACTTTGCTCTATATCAGCTTGGTAACCATAAAAAGTCAAGAGCCATCCAGCAAGTGCACCACCAATTGCTATACCCAATTTTATAAAAAATATCACCCCAGAATAAACCAAGCCTGTAACTCTTATACCTGTTTTGTTGTGCCCATAATCAATAGTGTCTGCCATTTTTGCCCAAAGTAATGGCGATGCCATATCAAGGAAAAATTTCCAGGCAGTAAAAGCAACAAATGCGAGAATAATTTGATCGGGAGAAATCAGAAAACTAAATAGGCATATAACGGCAGATAAAATTTGTAACGCTATATAAGCCTTAATTTTGCAAACACGTTTAGCAAGAGGTTGTGCTACAGCACAACCTATCATACTGGCTACTACACCCAAGGTTAAAAATGACGTAATCAAGTCTTCACGACCAAGAAAATACTTTACGTAATAAACGGCAAGTGTAAGACGTAATACTTGCCCACAGAGTAAATAGAATGAGGCAACACATAAAATACGCCATTGATCATTTTTCCAAAGTGATTGCAGATTGTCTTTCATTGACGACTGTTGCTTCTCTGGTGGTTTTACTCGCTCTTTGGTCCCTAAGAAACACAGTAAAAACAATACTACGCCCAAACTACTCATTGCCACCATTGTTAACTGATAACCTTTTGCTGTATCACCCTCGCCAAGCCACTGTACCATTGGCATGGTTGCTGCTGCTACAATAACACCACCTAACATACCAAAAACAAAACGATAGGATTGTACTGTTACACGCTCCTTTGCATCCGCTGTTATAACACCACCTAAACCACAATATGGAATGTTGATTGCTGTATAAGCAATCATTAGTAGGGTGTAAGTAACAAAAGCGTAAATGACTTTATTATTGCCTGTTAAATCAGGCGTGGTGAAGGCTAATATACTGATCAATGCAAAAGGTAAGGCTAACCAGAGCAGGTAAGGGCGAAACTGTCCCCACTTAGTTCGGGTCTTATCAGTGATATTACCCATGATAGGATCGGTAACCGCATCGATTAGTCGCACTAGAAGAAACATAGTGCCAACCACTCCAGGAGATAAGCCAACTACATCAGTATAAAATAGTAACAAGAACATCATAACTGTTTGAAAGATGATGTTACTGGCAGTATCACCTAAACCATAAGCAATTTTTTCTCTTATACTGATCATTAAAATATTATCTCTTTAATTTTTAAAGGCGAGTAGGCTTATTTATTACAAAGATTTTGAAAATTATTAAGTAGTTGCTAATGTTAATTTACGTTGAATTAAAGTATCAACTCTTAGTCTAGGTTACTTCTTTCATAAAGAACTTTATAGTCATTTACGTCCTTAAGACTTTGCTTCAATATTTAATTCATCTATTTGTTATTAATGCTTTATAGGCATGTCCGCTAGCTTTAATTGTTCGTACTTGAGTATCGTAATCTACATAAACAATACCAAAGCGCTTTAAATACCCTTCAGCCCATTCAAAGTTGTCCATTAAACTCCATGCAAAATAGCCATGAACTTGAACACCAAGTTCAACTGCATCATTTACAGCATTTAGATGCTGTTGATAATAATCTACTCTATCTAGATCATTTATGACACCATCCACTATTTTATCTGCCATTGCTGCACCATTTTCAGTAATATATAGCGGTGGTAGTATGTATTTATCATTAAGGCTAACTAATAATTCAGCGAAGGCTTTAGGGTATATTTCCCAACCCATATCTGTTCTTGGCTCAGGCGCATCTATTTGTATAAATCTCTCCTCTTTATCTCCCCGATAAATTGCTCGGCTATAGAAATTAACACCTAAGAAGTCCATCGGGTGAGCAATTATTGCCATGTCACCTTCATGTATTTCAGGATGATGTTCAGTGGGTAGCTGCGACATTATCCCTGGGTATTCGCCGTCTAACACAGGTTTAATATACCATTGATTAAAATAGTCATCGGCAAAAGCGGCAGCATTTATATCGGTTAATGAGTCTGATTGAGGATAACAAGGAGTGAAATTTAGTACTATACCATTTAGCGTATTAGGACTATTTTTTGCTAATACTTCCATTGCTAAACCATGAGCAAGTAACAAGTGATGTGCTGCTTTTTTACCAAATTCTTTACCGACAATACCTGGTGCATGGACACCCGTTTCATAACCTAAAAAGGCACTACAAAAAGGTTCGTTAAGTGTTGCATAAGAATATACACGGTTACCAAGGGCCTGTGAAATTAAATGCGTATAATCTCTAAATTTATAGGCAGTATCTCTATTTAACCAGCCACCTTGGTCTTCAAGGTGCTGTGGTAAATCCCAATGATAAAGTGTAACAAATGCTTTAATATTTTTAGACATTAAAATATCTAAAATATTCAAATAGTAAGCAACACCTTCTAGGTTTAATTCACCTGACTTTGTGATTACTCGCGGCCAAGAAATAGAGAGTCTATATGCATCAACGCCTAGTGATTCAATTAATTCTAAATCGTCTTGCCAAAGATTGAAATGATCACAAGCTATTTCACCATGTGACCCATCCGCGATTTTATTTGGTCTATCGCAAAAAGTATCCCAAATACATGGAAGTCTTGATTCTGCACCACCTTCAATTTGAAATGAAGCGGTTGCCACACCATAAACAAAATCTTTTGATAGCATTTTAGATTGAGTGGGTAGAGTAAGTTTAACAGTCATTTACGATATACCTATTTCTTAAGCCGATTAAATTGGCCGTTATCTTTATATAGTTTTCATTTGAAAGCGCTTATAAAAAGCTTGATAAAATTTAGGATATTTTTAAATATAATTGGAAGCGCTTCCAACTAGGTTAGTGCTTTATAATAGTTAGGTCAACCATTTTCATAATTCAACATTATACATGTGATTATAGAGTTACCATGCTTCGACAAAAGGGTACGGATATAGATAAAATAATGACGTATCACTTACAACTAGATAGTCATTCTTAATGATTGATTTATTGTGTTTTTTTATAGTTAATGTCGGGTCATTGAGCTGTTGAAATCTCTTGCAACTAATCAATAGGTTTAGCTCATGTATAATTTAATTATTGTTTTATTCTGTTAGTTATTTATACCAAGGATACTTTTTTATCCTTAGTTTGAGACGATAAATTTAAAGAGGATAGCTATTATCTAGCATTACTTAAATGAGCGCTTAAAAGTTCTAAAGAAGAATTTGGTGAATTAGAGCTTAAAAAAGCGATTCTACCTATGTTTTAAAATAGAGCTATTGTAGAGTTTAAAAATAATCGATATTTAAGTGTTGTTTGGACAATGAACTGACCAATACGTGAGCAAGGATAAATCCTATCAGAATTCTTAAACTAGGAGGACTGGGTGGACCGTATTTTTTAATAAAAGAAGAGCAGCAAGGTAGATTATCTAAAATTACTAGTGATAAACAATGCAAACATCTTATGGCTGGACAAGGATATCATTGGCTTGATTCATATATGTTAGCGGATAACAATTATAGCTTAATCAAGGCGCAGGGTCATAATACCTTGTTTAACATGTTGCAGTATGACTGCTTTGACT
>JBKEHN010000173.1:0-6029 GCA_046710905.1 Colwellia sp. | reverse complement strand
AAGTCTGCACTTAATTCACCATCAGAAAGAATAAGACTGTCTAAATCTTCAGGCTTTAACCATTTACCAGCCACGGTATTAAAGTGTTGTTGAAACAGAGCGAAATCTTTTTGTTTAATCGATAAACCTGCCGCCATCGCATGACCACCAAACTTAATAATTAATCCTGGATTTTGGCTATCAATATGTTCGAGTAAATCGCGAATATGCAAACCTGGGATTGATCGCGCTGAACCTTTAATCTCAGCGTTCTCGGCATCATTATCCTCTTCTTTGGCTTTAGCAAAAACAATACAAGGGCGATGGAATTTCTCTTTTAATCGTCCGGCAACGATACCAATAACACCTTGATGCCAATCAGCTTGAAAAAGTGAAATAGCATTAGGTAAATTATCATCATCAAAATTGAGTGATGTTAGTACTCGTTCTGCTTCTTGTTGCATACCCTGCTCTATTTCTCGGCGAGCTTTATTTAGATCATCAAGCTCTGCTGCCATGACACGAGCGCTCGATAAATCATTAGCAAGTAAACAATTGATACCATAAGACATATCATCTAAACGCCCTGCAGCATTAATACGCGGACCTAGGGCAAAACCAAAATCACTGGCAACAAGTCTTTGCTGATTTTTATTGGCTATTTCAATAAGCGCTTGAATACCAGGTCGAGTTTTACCTGCGCGAATACGCTTTAGACCCTGGGCAACTAATATTCGGTTATTAGCATCAAGTGAAACCACATCGGCGACGGTACCTAAAGCGACTAAATCTAATAGCTGTGCGATATTTGGCTCTGCGATACCCTGCTTTGCAAAGTAGTTATGCTCGCGGCAATATTTTCTTAAAGCCAACATTAAGTAAAAGGCTACGCCTACCCCGGCAAGGGCTTTACTAGGGAAGTTACAACCATGCTGATTAGGGTTAACAATAGCGTCGGCAATAGGTAAAGAGTGACCCGGTAAATGATGGTCAGTAACGATAACCTGCATACCTAAATCTTTTGCACGTTTAACACCAGCAATACAACTGATACCGTTATCTACCGTTATTAACATTTGCGCATTTTGTTGTCCGGCAATATCAACAATTTCAGGTGTTAGACCGTAACCATATTCAAAACGGTTTGGCACAATAAAATCATGATTATTACTTCCAAAAAGGCTTAATGCAATCATCATTAATGCGGTACTGGTAGCCCCATCAGCATCAAAGTCACCCACAATGATGATACGTATTTTATTGACGAGGGCGTCATGAAGTAACTGACATGCTTTGTCCATTCCCATCAGCGCTGTTTCATTAACCATACCTTGTAAACGAGCAACGTTAAGCTCAAGCTCTTCTGCTGATTGCATACCACGGCTGGCATAAATTTGTTTTATGATTTCAGGTAAACTATCAGGCAAGTGCTCTGTTGACACTTGCGCTCTGCGAATAATTTTTTTACTCATGCTATTCGTTCTCAATTTTTCAGGTTACTAGAGGTAATTTAAATGACGTATTTTTAACATAAAAAAAGTACTTGGTGAAAATCAACAAGTACTTTTTTAAGATTATCTATAACAAAATAATTTAGGTGTTTTTTAACAACTCTTCTAATTGCGCGGGTGGTTGATAGCCAGGAATCATCATACCATTTGACAAGATAATCGCTGGCGTACCGCTAACACCAATTTGACGACCAAAATTATATTGTGCTTCTATTGGTGCTTGACAAATTCGATAAGCAATACCAGATCCTGATTTAGCTTTAGTTAGGGCTTGCGCAGTATCATCACTACACCACACAGAACGTAATTCTTTAAAACCTTGGCTCAAATTACCTGTTTTATCGTTAATACCTGAACGTGGGAATGCTAAATAACGAAAAGTGATGCCACGAGCATTATACTCTGCCATTTGTTGATGCATCTTACGACAATAGCCACACGTAATATCGGTAAATACTGACACTACATACTTTTCATTTTCAGCTTTATAAACAATCATATCGTCTTTAAAGGTTTTTAACCCAGCGAGACGAACTTTAGCTAAGCTCTCTTCGCCGATATCAGTTACTTTATCACCTAGACTGTAAAGTTTACCTTGAATAAAAAAGTCACCGTTATAACTCGCATAAAACAGACCTTGATCGGTAACAAGTAAAGCAATACCTGGTACGGCTGTTTTTTCAACTTTGACAACAGTTAATCCTAAAGAACTGTTAATTTTTGCTTTTAAAAAATCTACATCAAGTACACTGGCATTATTTGCTGGCTTAGCTAATGCAGCAGGTACATTAACAGACGTTACTGCATTTGCACTTTGAAAAAATAAAGGTAAAGTGAGCGTGATAAACACCACGCTAAAAAATAATGTTTTATACATAATAGTTCCTAATAACTTCCTAACAAGTAATAGCGATAAATCTATATTAAAATACGCAAAATACGCAAAATAATCATGCTCATGATAATAGACCGAGTTATATGCAAGGAAATTACAGCTATGAGAGCTTATTTGCAACTTAAAATAGTCAGTAAATTGAATTAACTTGTAAACAAAGATAAATGTTTTTGCTAAAATCTCGCTGATTCACCCCGTACTCGCATTTAAATTGGATATAGTATAATGAAAATTGGTTTATTTTATGGTTCAACCACTTGTTACACTGAGATAATTGCCGAAAAAATTCAGACTATAATCGGTGCCGAACTCGTTGATATATTTAATATCAAAGATCAACCATTAGCACTGTGTCTTGATTATGATTTTATTATTTGTGGTATTTCTACCTGGGATTTTGGTGAACTTCAAGAGGACTGGGAATCAATTTGGAGTGACATTCGTCAGTTAGATCTTTCGGATAAAATTATTTCTTTATATGGTATGGGCGATCAAGTAGGTTACACTGAATGGTTTCAAGATGCATTAGGTTTACTGCACGAACAAGTAATAGAACAAGGTGCAAAAGTGATCGGTTATTGGCCAAATCAAGGTTATGAATTTATTGCCTCAAAAGCTCTAACTAGTGATGAAAGCCAATTTGTCGGTTTATCGTTAGATGAAGATAGCCAATACAACTTAACGGATGAACGTTTAGATACTTGGTGTGAACAAATATTAGTAGAGTACAGTAGCTTACTTTAACTGACCCTTAATATTTAAAATCCTGCTTAGTCAATTTACTCAGTCAATTACTTAGCCCTTGCGATAAATAGTTACAGCACGGGCTAAAAGCACTATAATTGCCTACATATAAATCTTTATTAACACTTAGTGAACTATCCCCTATGTTTGAGCAATTCGATCTAGACTCAGAATTATTAGCCAGTATCGCAAAAATTGGTTACACCAAGCCTACCTCAATTCAAGAACTTGTAATCCCTGAAGCGATGGCTGGTAAAGATGTATTAGCATCTGCCCCTACAGGTACTGGTAAAACAGCCGCCTTTTTATTACCTGTTGCTCAACACTTGTTAGACTATCCACGCACTCAACCAGGCTTTCCACGTGTGTTAATTTTAACGCCTACGCGTGAATTAGCGATACAAATTGGCGAAGATAGTCAACAAATTACTGAGCTAACAAAAATTAAAACAGGCGTAATAACGGGTGGCGTTAATTACGGTAGTCATGCTGATATATTAACAACTACTACTGATATTTTAGTCGCTACACCTGGTCGATTATTAGAATATATTGAAAATGAACAATTTGATGCGCGCGAAATTGAGATCCTTATTTTAGATGAAGCTGATCGTATGCTCGACCTTGGTTTTAGTGAGGCGATTAATCGTATTGTTGGTGAAGCTCGCTGGCGTAAGCAAACCATGCTATTTTCAGCGACTTTAGCCAGTGCTGGCGTAACGCGTTTTGCCGAAGAAGTGCTCAATGATCCTATATTTTTAGAGTCGAGTCCATCGCGTAAAGAAAAAGCGATAATACATCAGTGGGTTCATTTAGCGGATAATTTTGATCATAAACTCAAAATGTTAGTGAATACGCTTAAACAACAAGGTGTTGAACGTACGGTAGTTTTTGCTAATAAACGTGAAACTGTGCAATACCTTTCGGGTAAACTTTATGCTGAAGAATTACCTTGTGTTTGGCTAGAAGGTAAAATGCCACAAGACAAGCGTAATAAAGCTATTGAGCGTTTTAAAAGTGGTGAAATTAAGGTATTGGTCGCTACCGATGTTGCAGCCCGTGGTTTGGATATTGACGAAATAAGCCATGTGATTAATTTCGATATGCCACGTAAAGTTGATATTTATATTCACCGTATTGGTCGTACAGGTCGTGCCGGTAACAAAGGCACTGCTATTTCCTTAGTTGAAGCACACGATATGGCCGTTATTGGAAAAATAGAGCGTTATACCAAAGAGCGTCTATCACGTCGTTTTATTCAAGATTTACGTCCAAAAAATAAAGAATCACGCGTGGTCAATAAAAAGGCAAAAATCAAACTGACTAGCTCACAGAAAAAAGCCAAAACGAAGAAACAAATAAAGAAGAAGGCTAAGCGCGCAAAAGCCTAAAATAAGCTTAGCCCTAGATTATTCCTTATTGAGTATTAATTTTACGTGACACTTTTATTACACTTCAACCTCGATGTGTAATATTTCTGCCATAAAGCAATGTTGTAATAGTGCTACATTCACTTTTTCGATGAAGTTATATCAAGCCTATTAAATAGTAATGTTGCATTCACCTGTTATTTAGTCTGTTTGCTATTAAACAATCCGACATTTAGTAGAGTATTACTCAAGTACTAAGTAATACTCTACTAAATGGGGTCTTCAACTTTATAATAGTAATTAACATGAAAAATCACACATTAACGCATAAAATATCCGCTAGTGTAAAAACAACTTTCGCACTTGCCGTAATAACTTCTATTAGTACTTCATTCGCTCAGGCACAAGTAGTAGCAAATGAAAGAAATGAACTAAGTATGAAAAACCGAAGCACTGAAGTAACTAAAACCATTGTAAGTAGTATTGATGATACTTGGAACTTTGCTCATTTATATGACAATAAACAAGGCAATTACCTTAAACTATCTGGTCGTCTGCAATTAGACTCAGCTTGGGTTGATAGCGAACAAGGAGATTTTAACGATACTGCATGGCGTCGTTTTCGCTTTGGTTTCAAAGCTCAGTATGGTGAATTTAAAGTCGCTTTAGCAGCGGATATTGATTTGAATGATTCACTAGATGATGCTTATAATCGTCTAACCAATGCTAACCTTAGCTGGGTGTTGGATAAAGATACTGAACTTAAGCTCTTAAAACAATCTACTGGTTTTACCTTAGATGGTAAAATCTCTTCAAAGAAACTACTTACCCCCCAACGAAACAACCTCACTAATAATTTATGGTTTACCTCCGAGTATTTTACGGGTGTTAGCGTTAAAAGTAAGTTTTCTGATACTTGGTCGTATAAGACTGGACTATTTTCTAGCGATGACTCTGATGAAATATCGATTAGCGATGCCAGTTATTTCTCGATGTTTTCAACGGCTAAAAAATTAGTAAAAAATAGTCTTTGGGATAAGGGTGAGGTAAGTTTTGATTATGTTTATAACGATACTCACGAAGATGGTAATACCCGCGACTTCTCCCAGGTAATTAGTACTTCTAGTACGTTTAAACAAAATGATTGGGGTTTACTGAGTGATATATCATGGGGTAAAGGTGATTTAGGACAAAGTGATCTTTTTGGTGTTGTTATTATGCCAACGTATCAACAAAGTAAAAAAATTCAGTGGGTTGCTCGCTATACCTACTTAAGTAGCTCAGAAGATAATGGTATTCGTTTAGGCCGTTATGACATAAAAGTCGTTGATGAACATGGCCAAAGCAGTGTAGCTGGTAAGCGCGGTGATAAATACCAAGAAGTTTATGCCGGTGTAAACTGGTTCGTAAACGACCACAAATTAAAGTTTCAAGCTGGCTTACAGTATGCAAAAATGGATGATAACGCCAATGATGGTGGCGCATTTGATGGTTGGAGTTTCACTGTAGCTATGCGTAGTTACTGGTAAA
>JBKEHN010000172.1:0-6047 GCA_046710905.1 Colwellia sp. | reverse complement strand
ACCACTTCAACGATCTCACTGTCTTCAGGGACAGAAATAAAGTCTCCCCAGACAAAAAGCCCAGGTATCAGCATTGCTGCCACACCTAGTGTAGTAATTAAAGTTAACCAACCTTCAAGCTTACTATTTTCAGGTTCAAAGTCAGATCGTCTATTTTTATTGTAGCGGTATTTAATAATGACAAATGCTAGAAATAAACTAACGGCGACAAATACAATGCCAACAACCCAAAGAGAAATGTTAATAGTGTCATCAATCGCTTGCCAGTTTGATGCCAAAGGGGTGAACCACCAAGGGCTGATAAAATGAAAAACTAATGTTGCTATAACTAATAAAATAAGAACAATGGCTATCGTCATAACGCACCCTTTGGTATAAGTTGCAATACTCGATACAAATGACTTAAATGATAAAATGCCGAATTGAATGAGTGAAAATAAACACGTAAGAATAATTAAATTTAGTGTGATTCTTGAGAGTAAAAGATAAAGCTAAGATGATATTTTTTATTTTAAAAACTGTTTTGCTCATTCATACACCAATCATGATGAGTTATTGACGTCTTTAATTATTAACATAGACTACTTTTGATAAAATTGTTACATCGAAACGCTAAAAGGTTAAATGTAAGTTTTTAGTAAAATCATACACTGTCGATAAGTGCTAAAGAATACTCAAGTATAATATATGATAGATTTAACTTAGCGTGCCGGGTTAAGTGATTGCTGTTTTTTAGAATTACAGACAAGAGCAAAGACCTCATTAAATAATTATATAAGGTCTTTACTATTTAACTACTTGCGCTAAGGCATTACTTTCATAAAGTACTTAAACTTATCTTGAGCCCTAATTACCCAATGAGGAGTAGCTTCACCAAAACCTGAAGCAGTAATATCAGGGTGTGTTTTCATGACAGCAGCTAATGCTAGTTCTTGATTAGGCGCAGCATCAACAAATAAGATATGTTTACCGTTATGTAGCATTTCTTGAAAACGTTTAAAGTTTACATTAGGTTCCTGAATACCAATAAAACCGCCTTCCCAAGTACAAAAACCTAAGATAATGATCGCTAAAAAGACAAACGGTACCCAACCTGCTGCCGATAAATGCCAATTTAACAGATAAGTAAACAACAGTAATACACAAGCACCAACTATACCAACTACAGCACCTAGCTCCATAGAATGTACCACATCTTGTTTTAATACCGCCGCCACTTCATGAAGATGATGATTTTCAACACCAGCATCATTATCACTTAATACATGAATTTGTGGTTCTGTGAACCCTTCTTGTTCTAATTCATGTTCAACTTTTTCCAGCTCATCAAGATCGTTAGAAAAAAAATAATGTCTTAACATAATTAACCCCACTTAAATTATTTATCTATTATTACTCCATATATCAGCTCACTCTTTAGTCAGCCTGATGATCTATTCCTTTAAAGTTAAGTATAGCAAAGTTTAAAAAATAGCCGATAATAAAGATTTTTATCTAATACTATTGGAGGCAAACCGTAATTGGCTGCTCAAATATAAAGCCATAAATATTTTATGAACTACTTTTGTTGAGCCTTTTTCATCATAGTTAATGCAGGTGTAGAAAATTTTCGTCTTGATGATTTTAGTCATAAGTGGTCTTGTGCAGTTTTATATGAAGTAGCTTTACAATGACTCAGTGAATATAATTACTCATTTAGCGTTAAAAAAGTAATATTGTGTAAAGCATAGTGTGCTGTAGGAGTGTAAATTAATGTCTACTATTTGATCAGAAAGCAGAACTTAGTTTGATTCAATTCTTTATGCTAATAGCATAAATGAAGTATTAAAATATAATTTTTATTATGGTCAACTCTCGTATCTAAATAAACGTTAGGTGAGATGATTTGAAACAACATAAACAGACGACTTTGTAGTAATAATTAACGTCCAGAAATTAAATTTTACAGCTAAGTATGAGCTTAAAGTGGTCATTAGGATTAACGAGTTACTGGCTTACTTTTTACGCACAGACTTGCTATAAAACCTATCTCACTTTGCGCCCTAAACCGAGATAAACTGAACATAAAACCTGTTGATCAAAATTTATCAAGCAAATTTTTAATTACCCATATTTATATCTCTCACCTTTAGTCTTTAATAATATCTCAGCATTAAAAGTCGGGAGTTAATCATAACAACTTGGGATAAAGCTAAACAGATGGGCCAGAAAAAAGTATTTAAACTGGGAGAAATTTGGCTATTGATAGCAAACTTAGCACTTATTATTCAATAAACTTAAAAGTTCGTGATTTTTTATCAGCTTGATGCAAAGATTATTACTAATATCGACTTTGATAATGACGTTTTATAGCAGAATTTTATTACTGTCGTTCGTTTACATAACTCGAACTAAGAAATATTTATTGTTTCCCGTTCAAATAAATAACACTTCTATTTTAAAAGACTGAAGTAGCTTTTTAGCAATCTCTCCTGCTTCTCCTACTCCGCTCTAAGTATTTTAAAGATACCCCTACATTCTATCTACGATTAGTTACTTCTACATTACCAAAGCGACATTCAATCTCATTGTAGTAGGCAACTAGGCGTACTATCGAGACATGCTCACTTTTACCACACGAAAGACATGAGCATTTTAGAGTTTATACAGATAAATTTTATATGTTTTGATCTAGAGCTGACATGACTGAATAATTAGATCACTCCTTCGGCTCAAAGCAGTCATGTCGTGCCATGAAATCAATCTATTGACTACTTTATAAAGTGTTTATCATTTGTTTAGTGGCAGAGTCACATGTTATTTTTCATTACAGTAAGAACGCATTATTAACTAGCACTGTTCATTATTTAATTGAGCTTCCCATAAGGCCGCATATAAACCATTTTTCTCTAATAACATAGAGTGACTGCCTTCTTCCGCAACGGCGCCTTTGTCTATAAAAATGATCCTGTCTGCATCTACAATAGTAGATAGCCTATGAGCAATAACTAAGCTTGTTGAGTTTTTAGAAATATTTCTAAATGCAGCCAAAATAGCTTGTTCTGAATGACTATCAAGTGATGACGTTGCTTCATCAAAAATGAGTATTGGTGGATTTTTAATAATAGTTCTAGCAATAGCTACACGTTGTTTTTCACCACCACTTAACTTTAGCCCTCGCTCACCAACAACGGTTTTAACACCTTCAGGAAGTAATTTTATAAACTCATCAAGATGCGCTAATTTAATCGCTTTATACACTTCATCATCACTTGCTAAAGGATTTCCATAACGAATATTTTCAAAGATTGATTCATTAAAAAGAACGGTATCTTGTGGAACCACACCAATAGCACGACGCAATGAGGTTAACGTTAGCTTTTTAATGTCTTGCCCATCGATTGAAATAGAACCATCATTTACATCATAAAATCTAAATAGTAACTTCATCAAGGTCGACTTACCATGTCCACTAGGACCAACTATGGCAACTTTTTCTCCTGGATTAACAGAAAAATTAATATTATTTATTATTTTTCTTTTTTCATTATATGAAAAGCTAATATTATTAAAGTCAATTCTTCCAGATGTAATATTTAACGCTTCAGCATCATCTGAATCCGCTACTTTTGGCTTTATCGACATTAGGCTAAAAAGCTGTTCGATATTGGCCAATGACCCCTTAATTTCACGATAAACGAAGCCTAAGAAATTTAAGGGTAAAAATATCTGCATAATAAACGCATTAATTAGTACAAAGTCCCCTAGCGTCATTTCACCTTCAGTAACTTTATAAGCGGCTAGCATCATCATTGAGGCAATTGCAATTGCAATAATAAAGGCTTGTCCGCTATTCAGAGCAAAAAGAGATAGTCTGTTTTTACGTTTTGCTATTTCCCAAGCCTCTAAATCTTTATCATATCTATTAGCTTCAAAATCTTCATTTGAAAAATATTTTGTAGTTTCGTAGTTGAGCAAGGAATCAATAGCATGATTATTACTACTTGAATCAGCCTTGTTTGCCTCTCTTATAAATTTCACACGCCAATCAGTTGTTTTAACGGAGAAAGTAATATAACTAGCAATTGCAATTAAACTAATACCTACAAAGCCTATTGAGTAGTTATATAATAAAACACCAATTACCATCGTAATTTCTAGGAGTGTGGGTATTATATTAAAGACCATAAAACGCATTAGAAAGTTTATACCTGATGCCCCTCGTTCTATATCTCGTGCTAATCCTCCTGTTCTTCTGTCCAAATGGTATTCTAGATCTAATTTATGTAAGTGTTTAAAAACGTTTAAACTAATTCTTCGGATAGATCTTTCAGTAACTCTACCAAAGAGTACATCTCTAATTTCACCAAAAACCACATTAGATAAACGAACTAAACCATAAGCTAAAACAAGCCCTATAGGTACAACCAATAGAGAAGCTTGATCGAATTGAGAAGTATCAATACTATCTACAATATATTTAAGGATAAATGGTAAGCCAACACTGGCAACTTTAGCTAATATCATGAAGCCTACAGCAAAAAGTACTCTCTTTTTATATTCAATCAAATATGGAAAAATATCTTTGATAATATTCCAACTAAAGTGATCTACTTCTACTTCATTAAGTCTGCTTGCTCGCATGATTGTTACCCATTAAGAGTTTAAATTAGCTGATCTGAAAATGAATCAGCTAGAAAGCCTATTATATCTACATTTTTCTATTTTTAATAATTGTATTAACAACATGCTATTCACAGTTCGATAGTTTAATACACTGTCAATAGCATGGGAATTACTCGATAAGTCGGCTTTATTAGTAGCACAAACATTATGTGTACGCAGCGCAGTAGCAAAAATAGAATAAGCGATATAGATAATAATTAAGGACAGTATTACTAGAGCACACCACATACCGTATTTTACAAATAAAATAGTTATCACCATCACTATTTTATTTGTAAAATAGCCACAATATTAAAGACTGTAAAGCGCATTAAAGAATTGATACCTATCGTGCCTCGATCAATATCGTGAGATAAGTCATCAGTTTGCCTATGCAAATGAAAGCCTAAATCAAGGGAGTATAAATAACATCGCTCTAATTTCTGACATGGTCTAATTGATTCGACTACCCCAGTTAAGACATAATTGACTTAACTGGGTATACACATGACAAACCGTAAAACTTATTCAAAAGCATTCAAACTAGATGCAATTGCCCTCGTTAGGAAGCAAAACTATGGTATAGAAGAAGCGCCTTGAAATTTAGAAGTCAGTGCTCAAGTACTTGGTCGATGGATCAAAGAAGCTGAAAATGAAAGAAGCAAACCTTTGGCTACGTTATAAGAAAAAATATAAAGCGACAACAAATAGTGAACACAACAAGCCTGTTTATACGAATGAGCTTGAACAAGACTTTACTGTTCAACAGCCTAATCAAGCTTGGGTGCAGGATATCACCTACATATAGATCTCTGAAGGCTAGTTATATTTGGCGATAGTCATCGACCTATATTCTCGTCAAGTTGTCGGTTGGAGCATGAGAACAAGAATGAAAGCTCAACTTGTTTGTGATGCGCTGACCATGGCTAGGTGGATACGCAAACCTAAGGCTAGCTTGATAGTAAATTCAGATCTAGGTGTTCAATATGCGAGTCATCAATATAGGAGAATACTCAGGCTGTATGTTTTTGTGGGTAGTATGAGTAAGAAAGGTTGTTGCTGGGGTAATGCGATAGGAGAGAGCTTCTTTGGTAGTTTAAAACAAGAACGAGTACATTGGCGTAACTATCAAGCCCGTTATGCTGCTCAGCAAGATGTGCTTAATTACATCACAATGTGGTACAACAGTCAGAGATTAGACTCGTATCTTGGATATCAAAGTCCAAATATATTTGAATGCAAAGAAAGAGAAAAAAAGGCAGCTTAACGAACTTAACTAGGGTGACTGAATTTAGTTGACCAGGTCAAATGTTTACCATAGAAGCATTATTATATTTTAATAAATTTAAACTATCCTAAAACATCCTATTTTACTAATAATCAGTACGGTATTAAATTAAGTT
>JBKEHN010000171.1:0-6135 GCA_046710905.1 Colwellia sp. | reverse complement strand
TATTGGCGCTTACACCACCTGCAATAACCAATCGGCTTAACTTTTCTTGTAGCAAAGCGCGTTTACACTTTATGGCTAAGGTATCTACTACGGCTTGTTGAAAAGCATGGGCGATATCAGCATGGGTTTTTTTTAATTGGTTTGTAGATAAGCCAGGCTCGATATTAATACACTCTTTACGAACTAAAGTACCAGCAGCCGTTTTTAAGCCACTAAAACTAAAATCTAAACCAGGTCTATCTGTCATTGGACGAGGTAATTTAAAACGACCTGCGTCACCACTTTCAGCCATCTTAGATAGAGCAGGACCGCCAGGGTAGTCTAAACCTAGCAGTTTAGCTGTTTTATCAAAGGCCTCACCAGCTGCATCATCAACAGATTCTCCTAATAGTTTGTATTCACCAATAGCATCAACACGCACCAGCATAGTATGTCCGCCAGAAACTAATAATGCGACAAAAGGAAACTCAGGTACATCATCTTCAAGCATTGGCGCTAATAAATGGCCTTCCATATGGTGCACAGGAACAGCAGGTAAATCCCAACCATAAGCCAAGCTTCGGCCAATTGAACAACCGACCAATAGAGCCCCAACTAAACCGGGACCAGCAGTGTAGGCAACACCATCTAAATCTTTAGGCGTAAGATTAGCATCGGCTAATACTTGCTTGATTAAAGGAATCGTTTTACGAACATGATCTCTTGATGCAAGTTCAGGAACTACGCCACCATAATCAGCATGAACGGCTATTTGACTATATAAACGATGAGCGAGTATACCTTCAGGACTTTCACCTTCGCCGTCATCATAAATGGCGATACCAGTTTCATCACAAGAAGTTTCAATACCCAAAATACGCATAAATATACTCTCAAAAAAAGCTTAAAAAGAAGGCTCAAAAAACAGGAACAGTAACCAATAATCACTCATTGTAATAGGAGTAAATATTAGCGGCATAATTTTACTGTGTTTATAGGATAGACACCAGCTGATTTTAATCCTGAAATAGCCAGAGACACTAAATTAACCTTTACATTAGTGATGGCTTAGCAGTAGAATACGGCACCAATTTTTAATAGAGTGGGTGTGGATGAGACAAACATTACAACTAATTGTATTGTTCAGTCGAAATCAGTCACCAATTTATATAGCTACCCTAAGGTAATAAAGTACATGCCAGTAATTAAAGTAAGAGAAAACGAACCATTTGACGTTGCATTACGTCGTTTTAAACGTTCATGTGAAAAAGCAGGAATCCTTTCAGAAGTTCGTCGTCGCGAATGTTATGAAAAGCCGACTTGGGAACGTAAACGTAAGAAAGCCGCTGCCGTTAAACGTGCTGCGAAAAAAGTTTCTCGTGAGAACGCTCGTCGCGTTCGCATGTACTAAGAATTATCTTAGTATAACTATTCTAAGAGATTGCCTATTATGGAGACAAAATGTCACTTCTAATACAACTCAAAGATGAAATGAAAACTGCTATGCGAGCCAAAGATAAATTACGTCTTGGAGTTATTCGTATGGCAATCTCTGCAATCAAGCAAGCAGAAATTGATCACAAAACCGAAGCAACTGATGAGAATATCATTGTGATTTTAACCAAAATGGTTAAACAGCGCAAAGAATCTATTAAGATGTTTAGTGAAGGTGGTCGTGATGAATTGGCAGAAAAAGAAGCAGCAGAAGTTGTTGCTTTAAAGTTTTTTATGCCTCAGCCGCTTAGTGTAGAAGAAGTTAATGAATTAATAAGCAAAGCTATTGTTGAATCTGGAGCTGCCTCTATGGCTGATATGGGCAAAGTAATGGCTGTGTTAAAACCTTTAATGCAAGGTAAAGCTGACATGGGCGCTGTAAGCGGTCAAGTAAGAGCTGGTCTGCAAGGTTTATAGTAAGGCTTTGTAGTTAACACTGTGTTTATATCATTAAATAAAACCGTAATGGCCTAAGCTATTACGGTTTTTTTATGACTTTTTTTTATGATAGTTATTAAATTTTATGTTGCTGTAACTTAAAAATATCAACAACTTTCTCACCAGTATTGTGTAGAATACTAGTGTAATACCAAACGGATTAATTTATTGGTCAGCTTAGGTCTTTATTAGCGAGCTTAAAACAAATAAAATGACTTAAACGTAGTTATTCTATATTTCATTCATTTTGTGATGTTATCAGCTTGCTAATCAGCCCCCGAAGGGCGAGTTTAAAATTCTTACATGCAGCGTTATTAATTTTGACAAGGGAATAACCATTCTCTTCAATCAATGCCTTGCCTCTAAGTGTTTTAATTCTCACTAAGTGATCAATAAATTAGTCCGATTAGTATAATATTTTTCCTTTAAAGATGACGCTTAAACATTATGGCTGGACGCATTTCTCGACAATTTATTGATGACTTACTCAGCAGAGCCGATATTGTTGATCTAGTTGATAGTCGAGTCCCATTAAAAAAAGCGGGCAAAAATTACCAAGCTTGCTGTCCATTTCATAATGAAAAATCTCCCTCGTTTACGGTCAGTCAAGATAAACAGTTTTATCACTGTTTCGGCTGTGGAGAACATGGTAATGCTATATCTTTTTTGATGGAATTTGACCGTCTTGATTTTGTTGATGCGATTGAAGAGCTTGCTTCCCATTGTGGCATGGAAGTGGTCCGTGAAGAAAATACCGCCAGCCCAGAAGAGCAACGTCGACAGCAACAAGTTTACCAGCAAAAACAAGATGACTATGAGCTAATGTCGCAAATTAGTCGTTTTTTTCAACAGCAACTAAAAGTAGCTAATGATAAAGACAAAGCTATCGACTATTTAAAAGGGCGAGGGCTAAGTGGTGAAGTTGTTAAGCGCTTTGGTATTGGCTATATAAGTGACGCTTGGGACGGTATGATGAGTTCCTTTTCACGTAATGGTAAAGCCAATCAGCAGTTAATTGATTTAGGCATGGCTATTGCGGGTGATAAAAAGCGCCCTTATGATCGCTTTCGTGGTCGTATCATGTTTCCTATTAGTGATAAACGTGGACGAGTCATTGGCTTTGGTGGGCGTGTTTTAGGTGATGAAAAACCCAAGTACCTAAACTCGCCAGAAACACGTGTGTATCATAAAGGCCAAGAACTTTACGGTTTACATGAAGCTAAAAAAGCTAACAAACAGCTTAAGCGTTTGATTGTGGTTGAAGGCTATATGGATGTTGTGGCCTTAGCACAACACGGTGTTGATTACGCTGTCGCATCGCTAGGTACCGCGACTACTTTTGAACAATTACAAACATTATTTCGTACTGTGCCTGATGTTATCTGTTGTTATGATGGCGACAGGGCAGGGCGAGACGCTGCGTGGCGCGCAATGGAAAATGCTTTGCCGCTTATTCGAGATGGCTTTTCGTTAAAATTTGTTTTTGTACCAGATGGCGAAGACCCAGACTCTTTAATAAGAACTCAAGGGCAAAAAGCTTTTGAAACGATTATTGATAACGCTATGCCCTTATCCAAATTTCTCTTTGAGCAACTTATGCAGAAAGTTGATATGAGCTCTCTAGAAGGAAGGTCGGCTTTAGTTGAATCATTTCAGCCATATTTATCAAAGCTACCTGCTAGTATTTTAAAGGACGCCATGATTAATGAAGTTGCTAATAATTTTGGTACCGGCAGTGAGCATTTTCTTACAAAGTTTACCAAAAGTTTACAAGGAAAAGTTGTTAAGTCAGCCGTTAAAGTGAGCACAAAAGTAACCCCTGTGAGGTTAGCACTTGCTTTATTGTTAGAGCATCCCCATATAGCAAATAGCTTAGGTGAAATTAGTGTGTTGCAGCCGTTAACGGCACCAGGAATACCTTTGTTAATGCAGGTACTTGGTGTGTGTCAGCAAAACCCAGATATTAAGTCACCGCAATTGCTTGAATACTTTCGTGGTACTGAGCAGGGCTCACAATTAGCAAAGTTGATGTGTTGGCAGCACCATATACAAGCCGATGCAGTAACTGATGTTTTTCTTGATAGTATTGAGAAGTTATTGAATAATTTTGTTGAGCAGAGAGCTGAAGTATTATTACAAAAAGCACGCGCCGGACAAATGACTGCTGAAGAAAAGCAAGAGTTACAAGCGATACTAAATGCTTAACTGTTAGTTTTCGCTAAGTTTAGTAAGCATTTTCAGATACAGCGGGTGTAAATAAGATGAGAGCTATTATATAGCTTGAAATGTTAACAAGCGATTAAGACAGCATATTAGCTGGTAAATGTCTTTGAAATTCGCTATAATTTCCGGCTTTATTGCGTCATTTATTAGCTTTTACTAATGTATTAAGCGCATATTTTACATCCCATATTTATAATATACAGGTGGACACTCGTCAATGGAACCAGCCCCTCAATCAAGACTTAAAGATCTGATAACCAAAGGTAAAGAACAAGGTTATTTAACGTTTGCGCAGGTTAATGATCATCTTCCACAAGACATCATAGACTCTGATCAAGTTGAAGATATCGTTAGTATGATTAACGATATGGGTATTCAAGTATTTGAAAATGCACCAGATCAAGATACCTTGATGATGGCTGAAGCAAATACTGATGAAGATGCAGCCGAAGCAGCAGCACAAGCGCTGGCAACGGTAGAGAGTGAAATTGGTCGAACAACAGATCCTGTACGTATGTATATGCGTGAAATGGGTACTGTTGAACTTTTAACGCGTAAAGGCGAAATCGTCATTGCCAAGCGTATAGAAGAAGGTATTAAAGAAGTTCAGCGTAGTGTTTCTGAATACCCACCAGCGATAAACTATTTATTAGATATGTGGGATAACTTTGAAGCTGAAGAAGTTCGCTTAACTGATATTATCATTGGCTTTTTAGACCCCGATGCTGAAGATGAAGATGTACCAGCCGCAGCTACTCATGTTGGTAGTGAACTTTCTAAAGAAGATTTAGCTAATGAAGATAGCGAAAAGAAAGAAGGTGATGCTGAAGAGGAAGACGAAGAAGAAGAAGATACTGGTCCAGACCCTGAGTTAGCACGTGAAAAGTTTACTTTGTTACGAGAAGCTCATGAGAATGCGACTAAAATAGTGGATCAGAAAGGCCGTGGTCATAAAGATGCTCAAGAAGCTATTGACGCGGTTGCAGAAGTTTTTAAAGAATTCCGCTTGATCCCTAAATTATTTGATAAGTTAGTCAAAAACATGCGTAGCATGATGGACCGACTTCGTGTTCAAGAACGTTTGATTATGAAGCACTGTGTTGTTGGTGCGGCTATGCCTAAAACAACCTTTATCAAAATATTTCCTGGTAATGAAACTTCAAAAGAATGGTTTGAAGCAGAAAAAATTGCTGGTAATCCATATTCAGTTAAGCTTGGCGATGTTGAGCATGATGTAGAACGTTGTATCTACAAACTCAATCAAATCCAAGAAGAAACCAACTTAAATATTCACGGTATTAAAGACATCAACCGTCGTATGTCTATTGGTGAAGCAAAAGCTCGTCGTGCGAAGAAAGAAATGGTTGAGGCAAACTTACGTTTAGTTATCTCAATTGCGAAGAAATACACCAATCGTGGCTTACAGTTCCTTGATTTAATTCAAGAAGGTAACATCGGTTTAATGAAAGCGGTTGATAAGTTTGAATATCGCCGTGGTTATAAGTTCTCAACGTATGCAACATGGTGGATCCGTCAGGCAATCACTCGTTCTATTGCTGATCAAGCACGCACTATTCGTATTCCTGTGCACATGATTGAAACGATTAACAAACTAAACCGTGTTTCTCGTCAAATGTTACAAGAAATGGGTCGTGAGCCGACGCCAGAAGAATTAGCTGAACGTATGGTTATGCCTGAAGACAAGATTCGTAAAGTCTTGAAAATAGCTAAAGAGCCAATTTCAATGGAAACGCCAATCGGTGATGATGAAGATTCACATTTGGGTGACTTTATTGAAGATGGTAGTGGCGAACTTCCTGTTGACTCAGCTACTTCAGAGAACCTTAAAGGTGCTACTCATGAAGTACTTGCTGGTTTAACCGCTCGTGAAGCTAAAGTACTTAGAATGCGCTTTGGTATTGATATGAATACCGACCATACTCTTGAAGAGGTTGGTAAGCAATTTGATGTAACACGTGAACGTATTCGTCAAATTGAAGC
>JBKEHN010000170.1:0-6168 GCA_046710905.1 Colwellia sp. | reverse complement strand
AGCTCGTCTATTTTTCTCTTTGTTTTGCAAGACTAATTCTTTCTTAGCAAGCGCTAATTCAGCAGTTCGCTTATCTTTCTCTTTGTTTTGAAAGGCTAATTCTATATTAGCAAGCGCTAATTCATCAGTTCGCTTATCTTTCTCTTTGTTTTGAAAGGCTAATTTTTTATTAGCAAGCGCTAATTCAGCGGCTCGGTTAACTTTATCTTGTTTGGCAATGACTAATTCATCAGCTCTATTGACTTTATCTTGTTTGGCAACAATTAGTTCACCAGCTCGTCTATTTTTCTCTTTGTTTTGCAAGACTAATTCTCTATTAGCAATCGCCAACTGCTCAACTAAATAAGATATTTCTCCATCAACGGTAGTTGTCTCGTTAGTAATATTATATTTTTTTATGGTTTCTAAATCTCTACTTGATTTAAACATTGGTACTCTTCTTATTTTATAATTTCACTAGCGGACTTGTAATTTATAAAAATATGTAAATTTAATTAATAATACCTAAATCGTATGTTTAACGCGCATCGACAGTTTCTTATTGAGTGATGCATTAGCCGAGTGCAACACTCAATATTTTTCCAAGCACTCTTTACCTCGAACGTTAACAACTAGTAGTACGAGGCTTGCTTACCTTCTGGTGTTGATAAACTTATTAATTCATCACTTTAGGACTATAAAATTCTTCAGTAATATAAAAGTAATAGTGTTATCTATAACTGCTGTAAAATGGGAGCTAGTATCTCAATTTTACAGTTCATTTCTTTTTATCAATATTTCTAGGCTTAACTTATCTGGTGATTACAGATTTTTAACATGTAATACTCATTAACATCTTTATCATAAAACGCTATATTAACCTCTATGGACCGGCACAGCTAAAGATTATTTTGCTGGTAGTGAGGCAAACTATTCACTGCTCCAAACATTCATTGCGGCTCTTTGCGCTTGACTTATTTTGTGCCCAACATTATGGTCAATTAATAATGATCCTTGTCTATATCAATTGCTCCTCCATAACGTCAACGCTATAAGATGAAAGGTATTTATTAAAAAACAATCATTTCACTTGCTTTACTCCGTTTGCTCAACTGCAACGGTGCGATAATTCCTAGTATAACTAAAAAAATTCCTTAAATTATATTCATCTTATTCATACGCATAGGGATTGATTTTAGATCATATTAGTTACCGTTTATGAGCACATTCATTTGAGTAGTCATTCTCACTATTTAATTACTGGAGTTATTAGGCTGACACTTTTCACAACGTAAGGCCTGATAATAGATAAGTAATCCATAACAAGGAGTTATTTATGAAAAAGACAAGAACGAGTGCAGCAACTCACACTTCACAAAAAAGAACCAACAAGATCAGATATTAGATATTAGATATTAGATATTAGATATTAGATAGATTATTTTATTGTACAACTAAACCAAGGGTTACAAACCTAGTTCAGATAGTGATATGGAAGTAAACTTTTATCCTAGTGTCTTAACAAACTTACCGAAGCGGTTTAATAACTCTGAATATAACGGCCATATATAGTGGGATAGTTAATTTGGCCACCTAACTAGATGTGCTATTATGAAGCTGATCAAACTTTAAGTGACACCATGACAAAAAGAATAAGAGCTAATTTTACAGTAGAATTCAGACTCGAATATACTCAATTAGTTGTTAATAAAAACTACTCTGTCGTTGAGGCTGCTCAAACGATGGATGTTGATAAATCATCATAAGATAATAGGTACGTCAGTTAAAAAGTAACTTGCCCTAAAACTTCTGCTGTATGTTTGAGGTTGACCACCCTCCCGCACCGCCAAAAGAAGATCTTTTTAGTCTTTTAGTTATACCTAGTAACTGCTAGATTTGGCCATAGACAATATGTTGTTAATAATAAGAAACCACTACCTTTTTTATCAGTTACGGTTTTTGTATATCTAAAACACGTCATATTTTATAAAAATACAACCTTATTCGGTGTTAAAAAAATAGTTAATAACTTTCAAATTTTACTAAAAATCTTCAATTATTAACTGTAAAAATAACCAGTAAACTTGATCTGGTTACACACTAAAAAACCTAACAAAAACATAATAAAAAACTTTATATATTTGTAACAGATAAAGATATTACAGAGCGTTACGTTGTATGTTTACAGTAATTGATCGTAATAAATATTATAATCTTTTTATCTGTTTATCTTTTAATTAAAAATTAGATTGTCTCCTAATCACAGCGGTTAGCTTATCTTCATAGTATTATCGTTAACTTAATCGTTAAATATAACTCACAGTAAGTAAAAGTATTAGTCTCAAACAGAGTGGATGTATTGTTTAATACTTAGCAAATTAATATTTACTTTTAAATACTTAGTGTTCAAGCACATTAGAATGTAAACAACCAGTACACTATTTTAATTTGTCAGGTTATAATTAGCGCTTATCATTTTTTGAAAAGGTTTCCTTGGTAATGGAAAAACGTTTTATTACTGCGCAAGAATTATTAGAAGATTCTTTTCGCGTAGCCGCTAAAGTATTTGAAGACGGCTTTCGCCCTCAGTTTATTGTGGGTATATGGCGTGGTGGTGCACCTATTGGTATCGCTGTTCAAGAGTATTTCGACTTTAAAAAAGTAGAAACTGATCACATTGCTGTTCGTACGTCGTCTTACTATGGCATTAACCAGCAAAGTAAAGAAATTAAAGTTCACGGCTTACATTACATTATTGAAAATGCTAACTCTGGTGATGGTTTATTAATTGTTGATGATGTTTTTGACTCAGGCCGAAGCATTAATGCATTGATTAAACAATTAAAAGAGAATATGCGTAACAATATGCCAGAAGATGTTCGTGTTGCTTGTCCGTGGTATAAACCTCAAAATTCAAAAGTAGATTTTGCACCTGACTATTTTATTCATACTTCTGAGGAATGGTTAGTATTCCCGCATGAATTATCTGGTTTAACACCTGATGAAATAATCAACGGTAAAAAAGATTTAGTCAATATTCATGATTTGTTACTCTAAAAATTTTATTTTAGAGTAAAGTAGTTATTAAAAGCATGTCATTTCGACATGCTTTTTTTTGTCTAATAATAAAAATAGCTTTAATACTACTGCTTTGTTGAAGTTGTTTATAACGTCATTACCTTTCATTTATCTACAACCATGTGAATCTATTTTTAACACATAATTAACAGTGGCTTGCATTACCTTCAATATTTATATAAATCATATTCTCATTGTTAAGTTGATTTAAATATTACATTTAATATAATTAAAAATTGATCTATATCAATAGAGGTTAAAACTTTCAGAAATTACTGAAACATCAGAACACTCGTATGAAACTGACTACAAAAATTGAATCCTTCGTAATGCATTATGACAAATGGGTAGTCGTTAGACTTTAATCGTACTGTTGGTCAAATGTATGGCTTATTGATTATTGATGAAAACGCATTAACTGCGGTAGAAATTTCTGAAGCTCTTAATATCTCTCGCGATAATATCAGCATGAGTATTTAAGAACTACAGTCTTGGCGTTTAGTTCAGGTTCAACATAAACCGAAAGATAGAAAAGAGTATTACTCGCCAGCGGGATCAATTTGGCCCATGGCTACGCACGTATTTGAAGAACGTCGTAAACGCGAAGTCGACCCTACCCTATCACTATTACAAGATAATTTGTTAGATAAGCCTTACAATCAAAAGGAAGTGTATGCTCGAGAGAAAACACATGAAATTCATCACTTACCAGAAACAGGCAATCACTGGGCAAGTGAACTACAAAGTATGAGTCCAGAAAACTTAAGAGCCTGATGAAATTAGGCTCTGGAGTAAGTAAATGTTATCAACTTTACAGATAAGTTAATCAACAAAAGTTAAGTCATAACTAATATCTGACAAAGTACTGAACATTCCTAATTTACAGCCTACCATTTAAGCAGATATAAGTGGTAAGCTAACGGGGTCCATTATGTTTGAAACACTGATGCTGTCAGGCATACAGTTTGCAGCTAATATCAGTTTTCATATTTTTTTCCTACCATAACTATAGTGTTAAGTTGGTTTTTATTTTATTTTAGATTACGTTTTGTTCAAACTGGTGAGCCATTGTGGTCGTTGCTATGATCATCAGTTATAGCATTTTCTCATACCGGGTATTTTGGGGTAAGGTGTAAGAGTTGCGCTACCATCAATAGCTATTAATGGTTATTCCTCCGTATAATTAAGTAGTGTCCTTAATCAGCATGTTCGATTAGCGACTCAATTGGTAATAAAAAAGCACATTTAGTATTATAAAATGTACTTTTTTGGTACTTTACAAAGTCTATATTGCTCTATAGCTTAGGCTTAATCTTAGTTTATCGCCAACAATTCAACATCAAATATCAATAATGCACCAGGGCCTATTTTCCCTGCAGGCTTATTGCCGTAACCTAACTTTGACGGAATATAAAAACGTGTTTTTTCGCCGACAACCATCAACTGAACACCTTCGGTCCAACCCTTAATTACTTGATTTAATCCAAAGCTAATTGGCTCACCCGTGTCTACTGAGCTATCAAAAACAGAGCCATCAAGTAAAGTGCCATGGTAATGTACTTTAACTTTAGAATAAGCACTTGGCTGCTCAGTGCCATCACCTTGAGTGAGTACTTTATATTGTAAGCCTGAAGCCGTTTCAATAACCCCTTCCTCACTTTTATTAGTCGCTAAAAATTCAAGACCTAATTTAACATTCAACATGGCCGCTTCTTTGTTACCACTTTGGCGCATGATAAAAAAGATAAAAACAGCTATTATTATGCCTAGTATTAAAATTTTACTCATTCAAAAATTATCCTATACAGTTGTTTAACTAAAAATTCATGCTACTTAATTTCTCAGTGATTTACTAGTTCAAAGACCTTCATTTTTATTATTAACTTCGTTATAAATAACTATTTTCCATCTATTAATTCACAAATATAAACGCTGCTATATTTATAAATAAAGAAGTAATAAAAAAGTTAAATATAACAGATACTAAATCTGTTGTGTTTGGCTTTTAAAGTAACAGTAATTAAATAAGTCTAACTAGGTAGATCTCATTTACCTAAAGATTAACTAATTTAGTTAAAATTATATTGCTCTACTTTGGCTAGCAATTTTTTAGCCGTCAATTTACTATTAGTACAGTGTTAATATCTTTTGTATTAAATACCAAAATTTGGTCTTTGAATCCTCGGCTTTACTGGTTATCCGCACCTTTAAATGATTAAGCTGACATATTATTTACTTGGGACTTCTCGTAAACTATTCCCATATAAACAGAGGGTTTTCACTAAAGCGCTATTCAGTGTAGAAAAATTTTCCTTTCTTGCTTTGAGCCATTTTTTCGCTTCTCTCACCTTATTTAACTCAGTAACTTTTTGCTCAAAGTTAGCTTTATTATTCAAAGCCACCCATTCTATTGCAAGCTTTGTAAGCTCTGCAGTTAGCTCATCTTTTACCTTTATCTGTTTACCTTATAACGGGTACTAGATATCTTTACGTTGTCGGTTAATATCAGCTATTTTATAGGCAATATCACGTTGCACACTAGACTACTCTCTAGTACTTCCTCGTTGTTGCTCAAAACGTAAAAGTTCTGTTAAGCTCATACTCTTTAGTATCAATGTCAACGTCTTCATTATTTGAAATAATAACTCTTTCACTACCATAAACAGGAGAAATGAGCGCTAAAGGTACTACTCGAATTAGTTGTACTACTGGAAGGGAATGACGCGATTATTTGAAAAATTATCGATACCAGGACCTACCATGAGCAAAGTTGATAATGAAAAGAGTTTGAAAAAATTAATTTTATTTTTATTAGATAAACAAAACGTCTACCTGTCTGTAGAACTAAACTTTTTTATAACTATGCGTTATAACTGATGTTCATCGCTAACAGTGATAACTAACAACTAGAGTAATCGGAATTAAAACTTCATCACCACACGACCCGTTATGGTGCCATTAATCATCTCCTCAAAAATTTCATAAATATCTTCAAGTAACTGATCAATAATGATGAGATATAGTAAATAATTTAGTATAAAAAACCTACACAATAAAACAGCGACACAAGATCATTAAAGACAAATAAAAGACAAATAAAAGACAAATAAA
>JBKEHN010000169.1:0-6238 GCA_046710905.1 Colwellia sp. | reverse complement strand
GATATTGACAAATAATAAGAATTACATAACCTAATGAGAAAACTTAACATATTAGTTACGTTTTGTGATTGTTTCTAATCTTTGAAATAAACCTCTCGTATGATCACTAATACCACATTATGACCTAAAATCAGGTAGATTTATGTTCACTTATGATACGAAAGCAGACGTTAACCTTGGATTATTAAATGGTAACTGATCCGATAGAGATTATCTCTTGTTAAACGATTCGAAATTTATCATACTTTCATAGTCATTATTTTGCATAACTTACATATCTGTTTCGGCCATTATTTTTGGCTTCATACATTGCCAAGTCTGCATACCCAAAAAGCTGTTCAAAATTTAAATTGGTCGACGCGACTCCAATACTCACAGTCAATATTTTGCTAATTTTAGAATATGAATGTTCAATGTTTTCATCGGTTACTGCCTGAATAATTTTCTGAGCTGCTTTGACTGCACCTTCTAAATGTGTGTGCGGCAAAATAGCAACCATTTCCTCACCACCATATCGCGCGACAAAATCCGTTTTTCTTGGTAGCTGATTTTTAATTACTTGCGCGACTTTAAATAAGATCCTATCACCTTTTTCGTGTCCATAATTATCATTGAATTCTTTAAAATAATCTATATCTATCATAAGGATAGATAATGATTTGTTAGCCCTCTTAGCAACAAAAATCTCCTCGACTAATTTTGCTTCATATGCTCTTCGATTTGGTATTTCGGTTAATGAGTCAAGGTAACTCAATTCCAGTAATTTTTTGTTTGCTTCATCAAGTTTAGCGAGGGACACTTTTTTCTCTGTAATATCTAAATGAGTACCAATCATTCTCTTCGGTACGCCATCGCTTTCCCATTCAATGACCTGTCCAGTATCATAAACCCAAACCCAGTGGCCATTTTTATGCTTCATGCGTGATTCAAAAAGATAATAATCAGTTGTTCCTGCCCAGTGCTCTTTTAATAAACGGTCTGATTTTTCGAGATCATCTGGGTGTGCGTGATTTATCCATGTTTCGATACTGATGGGAGATAATTCATTTAGTGTGTATCCAATAATATTAGCCCAACGCTCATTAAATATTGTCCTGCCTGATTGCACATACCAGTCCCATATTCCAACGCCAGTGCTGTTAATTACCAGTTCAAGTTGAGTCTCATGCATTACTAGAGAAGAAACTTGTAACTTTAGATCTTGGATCTCAGATTTCAGTGATTCGATAGTATCTGTCATATAGGCCCCGCTCTAGAATGGTCATTTTGCTATCGCTAACGAGTTAATAGAAACTCAATCGTTCAGTTTCTATTTTATTTATCATAGAAGCTAACTTATTGCCATATAGTTAACTTTACTCAGTAATAATAGCACTGATGCCCAACGATAACTTAAAATAGTTAATGAATCTATTATTGCTGAGTTGTTTTTAGGACAAAAATAAGTTAGTAACGAATGTCAGCTTATCTCAGCTTATGTCACTTAGTCGACTTTAATTAGTCCTCAAAATTAGCCAGATTTATGTTACTTTGATACGATAGCGGAGGTTCCCTAGAGATAAAAACATGAGCCTTTTGATGATAACTTCTGTCAATGAGTCGATCAGGTTGAATGAGAACAAAGCCACCAAAGCGGTCCTGGAGATTTTAAATCTCAAGGATAATAGATCTGACAATAAGGACATCAACACCAATTATTACAGGTGGCTAAAAGCAAAAGAAGTTAATAAATTAGTGCCCATTTATTCGCCGATAAAAAGCAATATTGATCACCTTATAAGTTCCGTCGATAACATCAAATGAAAAAGCGTCGGCATAACTTGTACAGTTAACCTATTACATGCCATATTTAGTGATTGACGTGTATGAGATCTAACCAATGGAAATTATCATGAAGTATCGACACATAATAATGAGTTTAGTCCTTATTATTTCTTTTAGTACATACGCTAATCCTGACCGGCAGCATATAAAGGATAACCCCAAGTATTCTGCAGAGGTTACAGTGCTATCTCATGGTAAACGCTTACCTGCGATATATTACGGAGCGGAAGGTAAAGGACCACATCCCACGGCTATATTGTTACATGGTTATCCTGGTAATGAAAAAAATTTAGATGTAGCACAAGGCATGCGAGATGCGGGCTGGAATGTACTATTTTTTCATTATAGGGGGGCTTGGGGGGCTGAAGGGAATTTCTCTTTTTCTGGTTCGGAACAAGATGTCACTGCTGTAACCAAGTTCTTACAGCAACCAAATAATACTAAGAAATTTAAAATTAATACTAAGCAAATCTCCTATATCGGACATAGCATGGGAGGACATATGGCTGTCGCAGGTATGTTACATAATCCTGAAGTTAGATGCAGTGTTGTATACGATGGAGTAAATATTGGCACTACATTTAAAAGCGACGATATAAAAATTCAGGACTTTTGGGCATCGTATGCCGACTCCTTGTTTATGTTACGAGGTTGGTCTGCAGAAGTTTCGTCTAAGGAGCTTGCAGATAAAGGGGAACAATTAAATTTGATTCCTAAAGCCCATAAAATTGCAAATCGGCCCATTCTATTTATTCCAGCAGACAGCGAAGTCATTCCAATTGCTGAGATCGATGCCGTAGTAAATGAAATGCGGAAAGTAGAAGGTAATCGGGTAAATTACATGCTGATCAAAGACGACCACAGTTTCAACAATAGTCGTTCAAAGCTTATAGATGTAACAAAAGAGTTTTTAAATTCTAACTGTCGTTAACAAATAATGCCAACTATAGCCTCTAAAATACCTTTTAGAGATTAAATATCAACGACTGCTTTGAGCCAAAAGCTGATATAGCCAACTGCGCTGTAAAGTCGCTTCTGGTGGAGTAAAGTGGTCAAGATAGTTAGCTTTTATAAGTTTGCCAAGAATCATCCGCTTGCCAGTTAGATACCCATTCAGGAATATTACTACTAGGCATGGGGCGAGCAATGCCATAACCCTGTGCCAACTCACACCCCAGTTGCAACAGTGCAACTCCATGTGCGATGGTTTCTACTCCCTCAGCAATCACGTCACGCCGGAAGGCCTTAGCTAAACCAACTACGCCTTCAACAATCGCTAAATCGTCATCATCTTCTAACATGTCTCGTACAAAACTCTGGTCGATTTTAATCAAGTGCGCTGGTAGGCGTTTGAGATAGGTGAGTGATGAATACCCGGTGCCAAAGTCATCTAAAGCAAAGCGAATGCCAAGCTTATGGCAGGCATTCATGATTGCAGACACTTGGCTAATGTCATGTAGCGCACTCGTCTCCAATATCTCCAATTCTAAAAAATGCGGGGGCACTTCGGAATGCGCTGCCAACAAATCTGCTAAGCGAGTTGTGAAGTTAACTTGTTGTAGTTGATAGGCACTAATGTTGACACTGATAGCTAGGTTTAATCCTATGCTTCGCCACTGGTTTATTTGGCTCAATACGGTATTTATGACCCATTCACCCAGCTCCAAACTGATGGTATGATTTTCTATAGCGGGTAAGAACTCTAAAGGTGGGACTAAACCAAGGACAGGGTGCTGCCAGCGAATTAAAGCTTCTGCGCCTATCACTTCGCCAGTGTGCATATTTACCTTGGGTTGATAGTGAAGGACAAACTCACACTTATCCAATGCGGAACGAATATCGCCGATAATTTTCTTTTGCGTCTTATTCGCATTATCTTGTGCGGTATCAAAAAAATGATAACGGTTTTTACCTGCTTGCTTAGCAACATACATAGCTAGGTCTGCGTGACGCATTAGTAGGTCTGCGTCTACATGGTCTTGAGGATAAAGGCTGACACCAATACTCGCTGAAACTTGCATTACAGCACCACCCAAGTAAACAGGAGCGGAAGCGGCCTTTAGAAGTCGTTTTAATACAGACTCACTATCTTCAATGTTTTCCAAATCAACCATGACAGCAATAAATTCATCGCCGCCAATACGTGCCAGCGTATCACCTTCACGTAACGTCTGTTGCATACGCTTTGCTACTTCAACGAGTAGTTGATCCCCTACATTATGGCCGTAGTTGTCATTGATGGCTTTGAAGCCATCTAAGTCCATAAACGCAATGGCTAATGATTGATTGCGACGTTGACAGTGTTTCATTGCTTGGTTTAAGTGCTCTATGAGTAAGACTCGATTAGGCAAATTAGTCAATAAGTCGTAATGAGCAACGAGCTCTAAATCGCTAAATTGTCGCGTAATAAGTCTTTTCATTGGCTCAAAAATAAATAATACTATTAGAATAAGCAAAATCAGAGTGAGCACCCATAGCCACGTTTCAATCTGATACAACAAGTCAACCCGCTTTTGAGCATCGATTTCGAGGACATTAACAACCAAATTCAAATCATATAGGAGCCTGTCGGTGTTCAACTCGTCAATCCCTTCGACGAGAAATTCTCGCGACGTAAAGCCTTTGACAAAACTATTCACAATATTGATCAAGGTCTGAGAGCGCTCGTCTAATTTAATTTTACCCAGGTAGAGTGATTTAGTCTCCTCTGAAATGTTCTTTAAGTTAGTCAATTTATCATGGTTACTGGCAAACGTGGTGACGGCGTCCTTGAGCAGTTTGTTAACAACATCAATTGCAGCCGCTTGATCAGTTCGATTGGATAGTAGCGCGATCCGTTGGCTTAACATACGCTGTTGACCGGCTATATTGATAACTTGAGCATCTTGCCCCTGTTGGCTAATTATTTTCGATAACCAAAACCAAGAAGCGGTGGCTAACGTTGCCAACAGAAATACGGCTAGTAAATATCTAAAGCGGATCGATAGGATCATGTTATAGCGTTAACCTTAATACAAACGATACGGGAAGAAGTCTAGACTTTAGCAAGGAATATGAAAATAACAAAACGTTAATTATACTCATACAAAATCAATCAACGTGATATAGGTAAAATGAAACGTAATTCATAATTTAAAACAAGCACCTACAGCGGTTCGCTTCTCGTTCCAAGAACACATACCTAACAAAAAGAAGTACCCACTTAACCAAAATAAAGAAAATAACAAAAATAATCCCTAAAATAACAGACACCCACTGATATGACAAAAACTAATATCTTAACTATGGTTAAAGAAACATTAATCAATAAAGTTAGGATTATTATAGCTACGGCAAGAAAGCAGTAAATAAGTTTAGTAGATACTCCATTTTATCATTGTACTTGCCGTTGTGTTCGTCGAGATTTTTTGTGTGGAGAGGATAAATTTACAAGAAAAAACTACGAGTACAGAAGGAACTGGGTAGAAGATAAACTGATATTCATTACCGATATTTTTGCTATTGACATGTGTGCGTATGCCATCATGAGCAATCACCATCATTTAGTTTATGTGTTAATGACAAAGCAGGCGAGTGAATGGTCAATACAAGAGATGCTTGAGCGTTGGCATAAACTTTTTAAAGAAACGATAGCAACTCAGCAATTTTTACGTGGTGAAAAGCTCATAGAGCCATTACAAAAGATGGTTGAAGAAACAGCTCAAGTATACAGATATCGACCAACAGATATGAGTTGGTTTATGCGTATTCTGAATGAAAGTATTGCCAAACAAGCGAATCAAGAAGATGAATGTACAGGGCGCTTTTGGGAAGGCCGATTTAAATCACAAGTATTACTTGATGAAGCTGCAATGCTGGCTTGTATGGCCTATGTCGATTTAAACCCTATTAGAGCAAAAATGGCAATAACGCCTGAAACATCGGATTATAGCAGTATTAAAGAACGTATTAAGGCCGCTAAAGAGGGTAAGCAACCTGAATCTTTAATAGCTTTTGTAGGTAATCCAAGGAAAATAATGTCCCAAGGATTACCCTTTGATTTAACTGACTATATTAAACTCGTTGATTTGACAGGGCGCTGCATTCGACAAAATAAACCCGGTTATATTGACGCCAAACAACCAGCGATACTGGCAAGACTTAACATCAGCACAGAAAATTGGTTGATACTAACGACACAGTTTAGAAAATGCTTTCATGGCGCGGTTGGTCATGTTGACGTATTAACTGAGTTTTACCAGCATCAACACTTGAAAAAGCGCGCAACGCTATCTGTTTGTAAACGGTTATTAGCTTAAATATCAATATAGAAAGCTAAATAGAAAAACTAGAATATGGGTTTAGAGGATTGGTTTGACTGAATTATAAGATAATATTTTTTTTAATGTTTCATGACTAAATATTTAATATTTAA
>JBKEHN010000168.1:0-6261 GCA_046710905.1 Colwellia sp. | reverse complement strand
GGTGGCAAAGTTAATTATTGTGAGGTTATCATGGGTGGCAAAGTTAATTGATGGGTAAAATATTTTTATCTTCATGGGTTAGGTTGATAACTCTTCAAGTATGCTCTCTGCTGCCAAAGATCGTCCTTGAGCATAATATATAATAGTAGTATGTTTTTTAGTCATATAAAGTAGGTCTTCTGTGATTTTTCATTAATGTGCTTGGGTAGATCTACTTACCACAAATAATACAGTTGGTAGATAGAAGGTGAAAATATATTTTTATTTACCTTTAGCTAATTGCATTCTTTTAAATTAATGCTTAACCTAGGAAATGCTAAAGATAAGTATTTTTTATAAGTACTTAACCTCTCACTATCGAATTAATATTTTCATTTTTTAATAATTGAGACGATATCTGAGTTAGTTAATAAAGATAGTGTAGAGTTGATTAGTCACTTTTTTTTGCTGAATAGTCAGATAAATAAGAGATTGTAAAAGCTCTAATTTGAACGCAACAGATACCTATATTAAAAAAGGTATTAACTAGTATCATTAATTGAATGTTTATTTTTTGCTTAAAAGCGATTTCTTAGATGATATTAATAATTATAAAAAACGTTAAAAGAGATAATTATGATAAACAAAAAACGTACTTTCAAACTAGCATTACTGCCATTGATTATTGGTTCAGCTAGTCATACAGCAATGGCTTATGCTGTAGAAGAAATAAATAAAGACGATGTTGAACAAATTTCAATAATCGGTTCTCGTAGCATGAAACAACGATCAGTTGCAGACTCACCTGTACCTGTTGATTTAATTTCATCAAAAGATTTAAATGCTGTTGGCGGCACTGCTGATATAACAGATAACTTGAAAGCATTAATTCCAAGTTATACAGCTTCGCCAGCAACGGGTGATGGTAGTGCCTTTGTAAGACCAACTTCGCTTCGTGGTACATCATCGGATCAAACTTTAGTGTTAGTTAATGGCAAAAGGCGCCATCGTTCAGCCTTAGTACAATTTTTTGCACCTGCCGCAGGTAACGGTGCTCATGCTCCTGACGTAGGAATGATCCCAGCAATTGCCTTGAAACGCGTTGAAGTTCTTCGTGACGGAGCAGCATCGCAATATGGTTCTGATGCTATTGCCGGTGTTATTAACTTTGTTACTAAAGATGCTTCAGAAGGCGGTGCTGTTGAACTTCAGTATGGCCAGCATTATGACGGTGAGTCGAATATTAAATTGGCTGTTAACAAAGGTTTAGCAATTGGTGAAGATGGCTTTGCAAATATAAGTTTAGAGTATGTTGATAATGATGCTTTATCGCGTGGTGTAATTCGTGCTGACGCACAAGAATTGCTAAATAATGGAGTTGAAGGCGTAGGTGCGGATTCGCCATTTGGTGATGCGCCATTTACACAAACATGGGGACGTCCTGAGACTTCAGCATTGCGTATGTTTTTAAATACTGGTGTAGAGCTTGATGGCAATAAGGAGCTTTATGGTCGTTTCAGCTATGCGGATACATCAGGCCGTTATAGGTTTTTCTATCGTAACCCAGCAATTCCTTCAATAGGTAAAAGTGCAAATTCAGCCATTTCTACATTAGAGGAGCTAGGCTATACTGGTAATATTGCACAAGTTGGTTTTACTCCTTATCTTGATGGAGAACAAACAGATTATAGTGCCATTATCGGATTAAAAGGAGAACTTGAGAATGATACTTCTTACGATTTCAGTCTCAGTAAGGGTTCAAACGAATTAAATTATTTCTTAAATAACAGTATTAATCCTGGTTTAGGATTAACCGCTGATTTAGAGATTCCTCAAATGAATTTTAATACCGGTGGTTATAAACAAGAAGAGATCAACATAAATGCTGACTTCTCGCTTCCTGTTGGCGATAACTTAAATGTTGCTTACGGTGCTGAATGGCGTGAAGAAACTTATACTAGTATCGCAGGCGAGTTAAATTCATATTCTGATGCAGACGGTACCCCTAATGGTGGTGTGAGTGGTATGCGCGGTATTGAAGCTAAAAGTGCTGGTTCCTTTTCCCGTGATAATTATTCGGTATATGTTGATGTAGAACATGATGTCACTGATGAATTATTGATGCAATATGCATTACGCTATGAAGATTTTTCTGATTTTGGTAGTACAGCTAACTGGAAGATCGCGGGTAATTACAGTGTTACTGATGATGTATCGTTACGCGCAGCCGTTTCAACAGGTTTTCATGCGCCAACGCCAGGTCAAGCGAACGTAAGTACTACTATTACAACATTTGATGGCTTAACAGGTGCTCAAGTTGAAGAAGGCTTGATCCCTGCAACATCAGCTTTAGCTATTGAACTTGGTGGACAAAAACTTAAAGAAGAAACCTCAACTAACTACAGTTTTGGTATTTCATCTAATTTGGGTGACAACACTAACTTAACGCTTGATTTTTATAAAATAGAAGTAGACGACCGTATTTACCGTACGGGTAATATTGCCGTTGACGATCCTCGTTTTGGCTCAGTATCTTTTTATACTAATGTACTCGATGTTGAACATTCAGGTATCGATTTAGTTATTTCAAGTACATTTGATTGGAATAACTCTATTTCTACTGACATTGCATTTGCTTATGGTTATAACAAAATTGATGTTGTTAATGTTCGAGAAGTTAATGGTAACGCTCCTGTTTCAGAATCTACTATTGAAGATATTGAAAATAACTTCCCTAACTCCCGCTTTGTATTAACAACAAATACTGCAATAGCTGATGATTGGAATTTAATGGTCCGTGCTAACTATTATGGCTCGCATTTCGATGAACGTGGTACTATCTCAGGCTCAGATGATGGGAGTGGTGGTATTACTTCAGGTAGTCAAAGTGCTGAAATTAGTTCAATTATTTATCTTGATGCAGAATTAAGTTACCAAGTAAGCGATGCAATGATTGTTAAGCTAGGTGCTGCTAATATCCTTGATTCATTTATTGGTGAAATTGATACACCGAATGCTAACCGTCAAAGTGTTGGTCTTCAATACCCACGTAGAAGTGCAGCAAACTATGAAGGTGGTAGTTGGTACTTAGGTCTTTCTTATACTTTTTAAATTATAAGTATATTACTAAAGAGCTGTTACAGTTTGTGTAGCAGCTCTTTTTTATGTGTGATGAATGATAGCAGCTGAAAATTATTCAATAATAATCAACCCTTTATATATCTTTAACAGTTTCAAAAAATATATTGAATATACATTGTCATCATTTGGGTTTATACCAATATGGCTATTTAGTTTCTGTATTTATGTTGCTTCATTTAAATGACTTAAAAGAACCTCATGTCTTTGTAAGTTATTTACTGCTACTTGCCCTAATTGTGTTGCAGTCAAACATAACAAAGCTTCAATAATAAACGTACTTGTCACCGTGCTATTTGCATAAAACTGTCCTTCCGTCGGAATTTGAAGAGCAACAGCTGCATATTCCATAAAAGGAGATAATTTAGAATCAGTTATAGCCAGGATCTGACAACCCTGCTGATGTGCAAGCGAGGCAATTTTTACCGTTATATTTGAATAGGGTGATGAGCCAATAACAACTAATAAATCTTCTTTTTTTAATTGCCCAAGTGCAATCGCGACACCATGATCTACTTGTACCAGCATTTGCACATTAGGTCTTATTAATGCTAAACCATATCTAAAAATATTGGCGATCGCTGACGATTGTCTATGACCAAAAATAAAAATTCTATGTTTCTTTGCAAGCAAGGAACTGGCTAATACTAGCTCAGCTTCATGGGTATTTTCAATACAGCGCTCTATATTATTTTTAACTATTGTTAATTGTTGTGTTAGCAACTCTTTCGCGGAAGTTGACTTATTATCAATAAGCCGTTTGACTCTATCGCTATAAAAGTCATTAGGTAATTTACTTTTTTGTTTGAATATAATTTTAAATTTATTAAAACCCTCAAAACCTAATAATTTAGATAAGCGTGTAATTGATGCTGGACTTAATAAGGCCCATTTAGACAATTCAACGATATTACTGGTTGCAACCAATTCAGGATTATTAATCATCAGTTCCAAGCCATGTAATATTTTTCTACCTACTGGTAACTCTAAATCACCTTGACGGAGTAAAATAACGATTTGACGAAGCTCTTCAAAGTTACTCGGTGGAAAGTTCATCTATTACGTTCCTCTTACAATTATCTACTTTCGTTGAGTAAAGATCATTTGAAATTCATCAAATAAGATCAAAGGTTTGATTTTAAAATTTTTAAAATGAAGCCTTTCAGAGATAAAAAAGCTATTTAAAACACGACAATGAAAATATATTTTTATTTTGTTATTTCTATTGTTTTCATCAATGAATTAGCTAAATTAAGTACATACATAATTAAAATTTTTGAAAGAATAAAGGCTGAGAATACCATGAAAAGATCTACACCAGTTAGTCAATACTTAAGAAAGAATAAGCATTCAGAAACATTACATGTCAATCAATTATCACTTTCTCGAGCGGAAAATTATCAATCTGTTTTCAAATTTGGCTTTGGTCAAAGTCCCTTCCCAGTACCCTTAGAAATTACAAAAGAATTGGCCAATGCCGCTCATAGAAAAGAATATATGAGTGTTCAAGGACATGTGCCTCTTAGAGAGGCTATCACTAACTTCCATAGAGAAAAAGAAGGGAAAAACTGGAAATCTGAAAATATAATTATTGGTTCTGGAAGTAAAATATTATTATTTTGTGTCATGGCTGCATATGAACAGGCAGAGATATTACTGCCTGCTCCTAGTTGGGTTTCATATGAACCACAAGGACAACTCGCTGGTCATAAAGTAAGCTGGCTAACAACAACATTTGCTGAAAAATGGCATATTACGCCTGAGCAATTGGAACAACATTGTGCTCAGCGTGAAAATCCAGACATTCCTTTGATTTTAGTCCTTAACTACCCAAGTAACCCAACTGGCCAAACTTATAATACTGAGCAGTTAATTGCACTTGCTCAAGTCATGAGAAAACATAATATTATTGTTATTGCTGACGAAATTTATAGCCTGTTGAGTTATGAAAAAAATTACAGTTCAATTGCTGATTTTTATCCAGAAGGGAGTATTGTTTCATCGGGTATTTCTAAGTGGTGTGGTGCCGGAGGTTGGCGCTTAGGTTTTATGCATATTCCCCCAGAGCTTGAAAATTTACTTTCGACGGTTATTGGTGTCGCTTCTGAGACTTATTCGTGTGCACCCAGCCCAATTCAAATCGCCGCAACAAAAGCTTACGCTATCTCTAGTAAGACAGACATTTTTTTATCTAAGCAGATTGAGTTGTTATCTGAAATTAGCCTTTTCTGTACACAAAAATTGCATGAAATTGGTGTAAAAGTTCATGCTGCAGAAGGTGGTTTTTACCTATTCCCTGACTTTTCAGTTTTTGCTAACAAAATGAAAGAGCGAGGTATTGAAACCAGTGAGCAACTCACTTCTGCATTAATGGAAGAAACAGGAGTTGCACTTTTACCTGGTAGCGCTTTTGGTATGCCGGCTGATAGCTTAACTACCCGATTGGCATTTGTTGATTTTGATGGTTCTCAGATACTTTTTGACAATAAAAAAGAACTCGAATATGCGAAAGTAAAAGAAGGTATGTTGTTGCTTTGTAACTGGTTTTTGTCTTTAAACTCTAATGCGATATAAAGTTATGTATTTGGCGACTAGTATTACAGCCCCTAAAAATGGCTCTATCAATGAATAACTAGCGCCAAAAAACGATGTTTTGACTAATAAAATTATTAAACTACTTAACACGATTATGAGTTTGATAATTTACAACGAACAAAGTAATTTGTAATAGTTTACCCTAGCCCTAACGAGAAAACTTCAACAAACCATCTCATGATTACTGATGTAGTTGTACTTAATATTCAACGTTATTATTGATAAACCTGTAAGTTAATTTGATTAAGAATAGCGCGCTATGTAGACAATTTGACAAAGGCTGTACTAGACAGAAAGGCTGTGATCTAGTCAAGTAAGTTCAATCACCCTAGTTAAGCTGCTTTCCCTCGACTTAAAGGAAAGCTCAACGCATTCATTGCCGCTTTAATACGTCTTTCGCCACGAGTATTGTCACTAAATTTGGTAATATCTGTTACCAATGCAAGCCTCTATTTGTGTTATATTATTTATTATATTTTTATTACTTTACTGATAAATATAATAATTATTACTTTTATGCCTAATACTTGAGACATTAATGTAACAGGC
>JBKEHN010000167.1:0-6331 GCA_046710905.1 Colwellia sp. | reverse complement strand
GATTTTTAGTCACTTTAGAGAAGCCAACAAATAGTTTTTTAAGTCAGGTATTTAACGTCTAACTGTATAACTGTATAACCTGCAGATATTTAGGTACGGTTGAATCAGCCTCACTAAAATTTTTCGAGGATAACGAGTTATTTTCTCCCTACACTAAAGGTCGTTGAAGAAGTGTTATCAATAGTATCGATATTTTCAAGTTCATTATCTTCAATTATGTACTGTCTACTGATATTTAAGAAAGTTTAACTTAGCAATATAAAGCTTTTTAGTCTCTTTTGCTTTGGTAAGCGCGATGGCTTTTTTTATTGCATTTTGCGATGACACTAACTTGCCTTGCATGTAATAGACTTTCGCTAACGCCAAGAAAAATTCGTGTTGCTCATCATCAAGGTCAATGGCTTTTTTATAATGCTGCAAGGCTTGCTGATAGGACTTACTAAAATATGCCTCATTCCCCAATAAAGCATGGTAATAAGGATTTTTCACCCTAACCTTATGAATATAATCTTCAATGGGTTGTGCCTCACTTATACGTCCTTGCGTATTGAGTAACAAGGCTAAATTACTTAATGAAGTAAGGTTCTCCTTATTTAAACTAATGGCGTGACTATACACTTTTTCAGCCATGTCATACTGACCAGAAAATTTATACAGAATACCTAGATTCCCCCAAGCTGATGAAAAATAATTATCAGTGAGCGTTGCTTGTTTAAGGTATTGATAGGCTAACGGATAATTATGATCGATTAGCGCGTCGGCACCTTTATTGTTATAAAACATCGCTAATAAAGTCTGTTTAGTGATTATATGTGAAGGGAAGCTCTTCTTAGCTACAAAGGGGTCAAAGTCTATTTTTATGGTTTTATTTCCCCATACAATACGCCTATTAACATCCTCACTTTCTTTTACTAATAAATTTACATGACCCGTTAGTAAGTTATATTGCCCATTACGCACCCAGTACTCAGGTACTTCTACTTCTTGAAAACTAATATTCATACCAGCTTCATCAGCTAAGGCATAGGCTAGAATGGTAAGTGACATGCAATTGGCTACCTTACCATGGTAAACCTGACTTGCAGTGATATTGGCGTTACCATCATAAGTTAACGCAATATTCTCGTCATTAAATAGGTGTTTAAGTAAAGTATGGGCTTTTTTTTGAGCGGATAAGTTATTAATCAACTTAGCTTGAACCATAGCGCGCATTTTATTATCAAGCTGGAATATTTCTTCTTCAGTTTCGATATGAATGGGATTTAAAGAAATATATTCACTATCTAAATATAAGTTTATTGGTGGGGTAACTGGGATGATATTGGTGGTTTGATTACTTTGACAAGCAAGCAAAAGCGGGAAATACAGTAAAAGGCTGTAGAATCTAGTATTCATGAACACTCCAACAGAACGAGGAATGATTTTAGCCTATGACAAATATTAATAACTTACTACTTAGATAGCTCACTATTCATATTTGATTACAATTTATACATAAAATTAACTCACCTGTTTTCTAAGTGTATCTTGGAACTTGTAGCCTAAGGTATTACGAAACTTGGGCTGTTATCTCTCACCCTTACCTAAAAAATAAACTAAGCGTAAGCTGGTATTCTGATCTGAAGTATTCGCGTTGGTACTGTAATAAAAGCGCCAATCTAATTGTAAAGCAAAATTACTATTAATTTTATAATGTGCGCCTACACCAGCATTAACTTGGAATCTTTTAGTCTCAATTTCTCTTGCCCACAAGGTTTCACCAAAGCCTGCTGTTAGATAGGGTCTGATATTACTTTCGCTATTAAAATAGAATTGACTGTCTAAACTATAGTTCTCATAGTTGATTTTAGTGGGTGTTAAACCGTCAGTAAACTTGCCTTTAGAATAAGTGCCCCTACTTGAAAATTGGCGGGTAAAATATAAACCTAAGCTGTACTCAGTGGTTGTGTCACCTTCAACGTCCCATAAATCATCTAGCTGTGCTTGACCAACGCCATAACTAACACCAATGATACCCGTATCAATAGGATCATCAGCTCGTGTTGATCTTTTGATTTTCTTAGACGTGTAATGTCCACCATCACCTAATTGCAATGACATAGTAAAGTTGATTTGGCTGTCTGTTTGACCTGAATTACCGTAAGGTATTTCATTGAAACTTACAAAACCGGTACCGGCTCTGATAATTTCTTTACTAAACATATTATTAATGCCAACACTCATACTATCAACGGGGTCGAGAAAGAATAATGCAGTGCTACCAAGAATACTTGAGCCCCACACGTCACCATCATTTTCTCTAATATCCATTTCAGTATTGAAAGCCCATTCACCGTAGGCCCAACCGAGTACAGGCGTAATGACAAGATCCTGAATGGAAGGCGTTTCAGCAAAGGCTTCAATGCCATATTCCCAGTAGAAAGTTGACATAAGGGTTGAGTATATGAATGAATCCCATTGGCGATAGCCTGACTTACGGGCTACTTGATAATAAACACCACCAAAATAAGGATGACCTACAAGGTTTAACATACCCGTGTCTCTGTCCCATACCGGACCAGATTTCAGGTTGTCAGTCCATTTATTAAAAACGCCTTCTTCTTTATCCCAGTTCGAGATATCTTCAGGTAACAAGGCAATTAAACCGATAACACCAAAACCGTAAGCAAAAATTGAACGTGTTTGTGACCAAAGTCTTTCGCTATCTTCACCATTTTGTGGCGAAAATATTGATACTTGATAGGGTGATTGAAAAAAGTCAGGTGTTGGTGTTAAATTTTCAAAGCGGCTATTAGTTGCCATTTCGTGATAAATTTCATCTAGGTTTTCAGTGGTAATTGCTGGATTAAGTTCAATTTTATTTGTTATCTGGTTTGACTCACTAGAATATTGGGGCGTTTTTTCTTGAGCAAATGATTGATTAGGTAATAAATAAGATATTATGAATAATACGGCTAAAGTAATACATTTGAATAGATTAATATTTATTTTATTAGTGTTTTTATTCATTTTCAGAATAGTCACGTACAAGTCCTTAAGTATTAACGCTGTTCGATCACTTGATAAGAAGTGCTCACTTGGCTATTTTTATTTTTAAACACAGTAAAAAAAATCCGCTAACCTTTCGATTAGCGGATTCTTTAAATGTGGCGGTGAGATAGAGATTTGAACTCTAGAAGGGCTACAAACCCTTGCCGGTTTTCAAGACCGGTGCTTTCGACCACTCAGCCATCTCACCAAGTTACTTTTGAGACATATTTTACTACTTCTCAAAAGTGGGCGAATTTTAAATAGTAGGGGGCTATTTGTAAAGCGTTAAATGCATTATTTATTAAATAAATTTATACTTACATAGAAAAATAATACTTTTAAAGAAAATCGCGCTGAATACCATCACTTTAACCTCGTAGCAGTAAAACTAAAGTATCTTCATTATTTTTAGTCATATTTTACTGTAACTGAACTTACGGTATCAAATTATAAGAAAATCTTTAACAAACCAAAAACACTCATACCAAACACAACAACAGCTAGGGTATTTTTCATTAAAAGACTAAAGACTATGGTTGCTATCCCTGCAATTAAAAAGGGGCTAGTAATAAAATCACCACTACTCTCTTGATGTCCTAAAAAAACGATCGGTACCCACATAGCTGTCATTACAGAAGGAGCTGTATAGCTCAGTACTCTTTTTACTTTTGGGCTAAGGTTAAAAGGTACAGTTTTCGAAAAAAAGAAGAATCTACAAAAAAATGTAATACATGACATACCTAATAAAGACAACCAGAAATTATTCATTAATTTTTTCCTTATTTTGATAGTTATCATTAGTTAAGTAACCACAAAACATACCAATAAAAGTTGCGACAATCAGCGCATACTCTTCTATAAATATTGACAGTATAATGGCACTTAAACCACTGGTAACAACAGAGACTAAAGTAGATCTATTGTTAATACTTGGAATAACTATGGCAATGAATGTCGCCGCAATGGCAAACTCAAGTCCTAAGTGCTCTAAAGTAGGAATGTACTGACCCGCAACGATGCCTGCAAAGGTTGAAATATTCCAGATAAGGTAAAATGTAATGCCAGAACTTAGCGCGTAAACCGCACTAAAGCTTTTATGTTTTGCCATATAAGCACAGGTTACTGCGAACATTTCATCTGTTAGAAAAAAGGCGATACTGCAACGTAGACTTAAAGAACTTTTGCTAACGTGTTCTCTAAATACTGCTGAATAAAGTAAATGCCGGGAACTGATAACAAATGTTGAAGAAAACATTGAAGATAAAGAACCGACAGAGCCCATAATAGTCAGTGAAGCTAATTGTGCTGCGCCAGCAAAAATTAACAAAGACATTAACTGAGCTTGTAAAGGCGTAAGGCCTACCGTTATTGCTAATGAACCACAAAGTACTCCCCAAGGTACGGTAGCCAGTGCAAGAGGGAAAATATCGAGAACACCCCTATTCATTGTTTTAATGTCGCCTGAGACGGACTCTGTCACGACAAAAGTTCTACACGGCATATAACATTCCTTTAATTTGTTTAACGATTGTAAAGGGTAATCGTTATTAGTTCTTGTACAAAATTTCCTATTTTGAAACTTATCTGGCGTAATACCTAAGATTTATAGAATGTTTATTGAAATGACTCGAATCATGAAAACTACAGTTAGTTATAATCATAGCGGGCTTTACACTAGCTTTAAGGAATGTTTTAGCTTTTTTAAATCTCCCTGTATTTGGTAACGATAAGGAGCTAAATAAAATATTTTTAAATTATCGGATAAAGTAATATTTACTTAGGCTAGCGATCATAGACAGTTTTTTTAACGATATATCTTCCTCTGGATAGAAGTCTAAATATTCTTTTAGCCGAATGAACTTTTTTTTGCTGTCTGAAATATCTGTTGACACATGATGAAGTGAGGCAATGAGAAATGTCTTAAAGTTAACATTAAACCATACAGAATAGTTTCTGTTAATGATTTAGAGCCATTATTATTTACTTGATTAAAGGTCATCTTAATTATTCAGTGAGTAAATGATCGTTAATTACCAATCAACTGAAATATGGAACACTTTTTCTCTACGTAGAGATCAATGCAAATATTTTAAAAATGCTCTAGCAAAGGATACATAACCAGATAATTTCAGCTTTCAGGTGTAGCATACTCCCTGGTATTTATATCGTTAGCATTGACAATAGTAAACTTAGCTTTTTTGTTTATTTTCTTATCCATAGCTAATAAGTGAATTCCATTGATAGCTATAATTTCATGTTTTATGACGAGAATACCACGTTCTTGAACGACAAAATGGTGCTGTATTGGTAGCAACAAAAAAATAAACGTACAAAGCGACCCATTAGATAATTTTGTACGTTTAATTTTTCAATTGAGTAGTTGAGTTATTGAGTTGTTAGTAATTAAGTTTCATTATAAAAATGTAGACTTAGTGATAACGGTCATGAACTTATTTGACTAAGTGATAGATTCAGAAGTTACTTTTACGTATTCATAACTAAATGCTCTGATTTTTCTACCTGAATTGGCAACAAACTCTACCGTTGTTGAACGAGGTAATATTAATACCGCCTCGTACTCCTCACCAATTAAAAAAGTGTCAGGCCCACATACTAGGTCTTGGGTTAATTTGATCCGCATTTCTACTCCGTTTTATTAAATTATTTATCAGACTATACCATTATTCTAGGTAAAAATGAGTACAAACACTATATTGATAGATTTTTACAGTAATTATTAGAAAATATAGCCTATGTTATAGGGAAACATCTCGCTATATCATTGTAATAGAAAGCTTTGAAGGTAAAAGTATCTTGATAATCAAAAACTAAGTCATAGCGGTTTATTTTCAACACCAAGGTTGTTCCTATAAAGCCATCATTCCACATAAAACTACCTTTAGGATAATGAATATGTAGGTGATTTTTTTCGTAAGTGACCGTGATTTTAGCATCCTGTATCACACAGGATAGGTCCTTAAAATTTAATAAAGGTTGATGCTATAGCTTAAACTAGCATACCTCGCCTTGTTCTGCTGTTATGGTAGCGAGTGTAATTACTTGTGCTTTATTTATGGTATTATCTATAAACAAAACGCCTTTATCATCACCTTGTTGAATAGCTTTTGGCTGCATTGCCATAATAGCTTCACAGCTGCCATCTTTGCTATTGGGACAACCTGAAATTAGTACTCAAACCAGTGACTACAGTTACAGTTTTCTATTTGATAGATAGGCAAAGCCCAAAGGTATTTATTAGACAAAAATTTCTCCTCTTAATGATAACGTTTAAGTAAATATA
>JBKEHN010000166.1:0-6333 GCA_046710905.1 Colwellia sp. | reverse complement strand
TTTAGGATTTAATTTAGGATGTAGTTCAGAATTATGCTCCGACGAAAGCCCGTTTAAATACCAAGCATCCACTAAGCCATCTTTTGAACTTCTCAATGAAGATAAACCATTGACGTCATCATCAAATAGTAGCGTTAAACGTACCTGATCATTTAAGAATGTTGCTTGAAACTCCAGACCAAACTGCTCAACAGAGCATTGGGGATAACTATTAGTCAGTGTTAGGGCTAATTCTTGTAGTTGCGGCAATAACGACAACGATTTAACTAGTTGCTCTTTTGAACGCGGGCACTGCTCAACACTGATGAAATGTAATGGCGCTAGCTGAGTAGGAGAGGCTTGTTGTGCATTTTGGTACGCCTGTAAGGTTAATAAAAAATTTAAGCCTGTACCAAAAGCTGTTTCAACCACAGTAAATGTTTGCTTAGCCTCTTGTAAACGGTATTGTATTTGATTATTGTCAATAAAAACTAAATCATGTTGCTGATAGCTTAACTCGCTATCCAAATATATCTGATCAAAACTGGGGCAAGCAGCAATATCCTCCTCTTGGTTGGCTAATTTACTGCTATTATCTGTTTTATCTGGTTTTTTCATGAAATAATCTTTAAGTAGAATGACAATGTTGGTGAATGACTTTGATAGTTTACCTCAGTTATTTTACCCGAAATATTGATTTTGATCAGAAAATAACCGTAGATTAATAAAAATGTCATAGATATATAGGAATGGATATCATATTATAGTGTACAAGTGTACGCTGGTTTTCGTTGTGATAAGCAACAAGTAATACCAGTTCAATGGCTATTACCTGTATAATAGCGCAAAATTTTTCAATTATAGATGGTTATTTAAATGAAACGTGTCGTAATAACAGGCTTAGGTATAGTCTCAAGTATTGGTAACAATGCTGATGAAGTATTAGCTTCATTAAAAGCTGGTAAGTCGGGTATTTCTCATTCAGAAAGTTTTGCAGAGCAAGGTCTACGTAGTCAAGTTTGGGGTAAGCCTGAGATTGAAACTAAAGATTTCATTGACCGTAAAGCCATCCGCTTTATGGGTGATGCTGCAGGTTATGCTTATATCGCAATGGATCAAGCTATTAAAGATGCAAAATTAACTGAAGATCAAGTCTCAAATTTCCGTACTGGTATTGTTGCTGGATCGGGTGGCGCATCATCTGAAAACATCGTTACTTCAACAGATACCCTGCGTAACCGTGGTATTCGCCGCGTTGGTCCTTATGCGGTACCAAAAACTATGGGTAGTACAGTGTCTGCTTGTTTAGCAACGCCTTTTAAAATTAAAGGTGTCAACTACTCAATTAGCTCAGCGTGTGCAACAAGTGCCCATTGTATTGGTAATGCGATGGAGCTGATTCAATTAGGCAAACAAGATATCGTTTTTGCTGGTGGTGGTGAAGAAGTTCATTGGTCACTTGCTATGATGTTTGATGGTATGGGTGCTTTATCAGCGGGTCGCAATGATACGCCTGAATTAGCTTCACGCACTTATGATGCAGACCGAGATGGTTTTGTTATTTCTGGCGGTGGCGGTATGGTTGTTGTTGAAGAATTAGAACATGCCCTTGCACGTGGAGCACATATTTACGCTGAACTTGTTGGCTATGGCGCAACGTCTGATGGTTATGACATGGTAGCCCCGAGTGGCGAAGGCGCAGTGCGTTGTATGCAACAAGCTATGCAAGGTGTTGAAGGTAAGGTTGATTACTTAAATACTCACGGAACTTCTACACCGGTTGGTGATGTTAAAGAACTAGGTGCAATTCAAGAATTATTTGGTGATGATTCACCGGCAATTAGTGCGACTAAAGCAATGACAGGTCATGCCTTGGGTGCTGCCGGCGTTCACGAAGCTATTTACTCAATCTTAATGATGGAAAACAGTTTTGTTGCTCCTTCAATTAATATTGATAATTTAGATGAGCAAGCACAAGGCTTAGATATTGTTACTGAAAAACGTGATGTTGAGCTAAACCTTATTATGTCTAATAGCTTCGGTTTTGGTGGTACTAATGCCACATTGGTAATGCAAAAATATAAATAAGCTGATACTTTTAAAGAGATGTTCTCAATTGAGGTACATTTTCTGAATAACAAATAAAACCACGTTAAATTAAACTTTAGTGTGGTTTTTTTGTAATTAAGGTTTGATAAATTTATATCACAAATACAGGTAAAATAAGCGTATAATTGAGCGCCTTAATGCCTGTAGTTAAACTCTAAAAATAATGAAAATATATTTTGATGAAAACATGCCATTTGCCACAGAATTTTTTACTGAACTAAGTTACTTTAATGACGGTATTATTGGTAAAAAAGGCGAGTTAGTTGCTTTTTCTGGGCGGACGCTCACCGCAGAACAAGTTGCCGATGCTGATGTACTTTTAGTTCGTTCAATTACTCAAGTTAATGAACAGCTACTTCATCTTAATGATAAAATTTCTTTTGTTGGCAGTGCTACTATTGGTACCGATCATATTGATTTAAGTTATCTCGCTAAACGAAATATTAGTTTCCATTCTGCTCCTGGTTGTAATGCGATTTCAGTGGCTGAATATGTATTAAGTGCGTTAGTAGTTTTAGCTGAGCGCTATTTACTTAATTTATCCTCTCTAACCGTCGGTATTGTTGGTGGCGGTAATACCGGTACTCGATTAAGTGAGAAACTATCTGCCTTGGGTATTGAGCATAAAATCTGTGATCCGCTGCTGGAAATACAACAATCACAGCAGCAAGCAGAAGATAAAAGTTGTAAGCCATCTGATAAAAGAAATTATGTATCACTGAGCGATATATTAGCGTGTGACGTTATTTCTTTGCATGTACCTAAAGTTGTTGGTGGAGATTATGCAACAGACAAATTAATAAATGCAAATAATCTAGCCTTGTTACGCGAAGATCAAATATTGATTAGTGCTTGTCGTGGTGATGTTATTGATAACCATGCTTTACTCGCACTTAAAGCCTCTGGTCATGCTCTAAAAGTTGTACTTGATGTTTGGCAAGGCGAACCTGAGGTACTTGAAGCCTTAATTCCCTATACAGAAATAGCTACGGCACACATTGCGGGTTATAGCTTAGAAGGAAAAGCTCGTGGCAGTGAAATGCTCTATCAGGCATTATGTCAACAATTAGAAATCATGCCTAAATATCAGCTAAAAAACTTTTTACCATCGGCAAGTATCCCCAGAGTTGAAATTAATCAAGATTTTAGTCAAATACTACTAAGCCAGTTAGTTAAAATGGTTTACGATGTCAGGCGAGACGATGCAATATTTCGTCAGCAATTATTTGTACAAGGTTTTGACAGTTTACGGAAAAATTATCCCGTTCGCAGAGAGTTTTCCGCTGTTACTGTTACCTTGTCATCAAAGACCCTAAGTGATGTGCCACATCGTTTAGGTTTTAATAAAACGTTCAACTAGAAGAGAGAGGATCATGGCACAGAAATTTGATGTTTGCATACTTGGCGCAACTGGATTAGTTGGCAAAACAATTATGGAAATCTTAGAAGAAAGAGATTTCCCAATTAATAAACTCTACCCATTAGCAAGCGCTCGCTCTGCTGGTGAAATTATTGAGTTTAGAGGCGAAAGCATTGAAGTACTTGATGCTGATAAATTTGATTGGAGCCTAGCACAAATTGGTTTCTTTTCTGCAGGTGGCGCAACTTCTGCTAAGTTCGCTCCTCTAGCTGGTGATGCAGGTTGTATCGTTATCGATAATACCTCTGAATTTCGTTATGAAGATGATATCCCTCTTATTGTGCCAGAAGTAAATCCTGAAGCGCTAGGTGAGTATCGTAACCGTAATATTATTGCTAACCCTAACTGTTCAACCATCCAAATGTTAGTGGCGTTAAAACCTATTTATGATGCCGTAGGTATCAGTCGTGTCAACGTTTGTACTTACCAATCAGTTTCTGGCGGTGGTAAAGAAGCGATGGATGAATTAGCGAAGCAAACAGCTGATTTATTGAGTGGTAAGCCAGTAGAAAGTAAAAACTTTTCGCGTCAAATTGCTTTTAACGTTATCCCACAAATAGATGTTTTCTTAGAGAATGGTTATACCAAAGAAGAAATGAAAATGGTTTGGGAAACTAAGAAAATTTTAGGTGATGATAACGTACTTGTTAACCCAACAGCAGTGCGTGTTCCGGTATTCTTTGGTCATGGTGAGTCCTTACACATTGAAACAAATTCACCTATTTCAGCTGAAGCCGTTAAAGACTTATTAGAGCAAGCTCCAGGTATTGTTGTTTGTCGTAATGATGAAGACTTTCCTACTCAAATAGGTGATGCTAGCGGTAAAGATGATACCTATGTTGGCCGTATTCGTGAAGATATTAGCCACCATAGCGGTATTAATATGTGGATTGTTGCTGATAATGTTCGCAAAGGCGCGGCAACAAATAGTGTTCAAATCGCAGAATTATTGGTAAAAGATCATTTAAGCTAACTTTTTTTACATTAACTGCAATCAAAAGTTGGTAAACAAAAACTCGTCGCTAATGGTAGTAATACCATTAGCGACGAGTTTTTTAGCTTTATCAACTCACATTGTTGTTATGTCTTCATGCTTTAACTCGCTTGTTATTGCGGCGATACTGGAAAAAATAGAACAAAGTAAATACTTTCCACATAAGACGAGCCCTAGAACAGAGTATTGATTTCCCTCATAGTTACAAAAATAGAAGACTTATCGAAAGAATTTGCTATTATCTTGTTAGTTAATGCTTTTTTGGAATAAACATTGCAACTCATTTTTAAGATCAGCTTTATCTCTTAGTTAGATAGAGCAATACGGTATTTTTTTGGCGCCATAAATATGTTGACGCCATAACTTAAATTAGTTTAATTAGGACATCTCTATGCAACATTTATTGCGCCTGTGCCTATGGCAGGCGATTATTATTGGCATACTCACAGCTCACTTCCCTGTTAGTGCTGAAGAAGACCGCGGTATTCGTATGCGTGGACCTAAAAGTACTGATGTTTTTCCTTATGACCGGTACGGCCCAATTATCTCTAAAGATACTTTATGGAATATTGCTACGCGAATTCGTCCCGATACTCGTTTGACTGTTTATCAAGTGATGCAGGCGTTATATCAAGAAAATCCCGGAGCTTTTGTAGATAGCAACATTAACCATTTAGTTGAAGGGCAATATTTAAAGATCCCATCGTTTAATAATATGATGGCAATAAATACTAATAGTGCGAAAATAAAATCTGATAACGATAGTAAATCTTGGCAACTATCACAGCCTAAAGTATCAAAAAAACAGATAGTTACAGAGCCTACCGTTAAGAAAAAAGATTTAGAGACAGTAAAAACTGAAATCAATGACCAACTGCAGAAAATTGATGGTCAGCAGCAAAAACGATTAGAGAATATTCAGAATGATATCTCTGATTCAATAGATGGTTTACAAGCTATCTTGAAAGAAAATGATGATTTACGACAGCGACTTACTTCTTTTAATGACAAGCTTGGGGTCATGCAAGATGAAGTGGCAAAAGGTAAAGAAATAAAGTTACAGATGGACGATATGATTCAACTGCAGCAAGCTCTTTTAGCAAAAGCTGAAGCTAGAGAAAAAGAACTTTTATTAGCTAAACAACTAGCCGAACTTGCAGAGCAAGATATCACCTCAAGCTTGTGGTTCAAAATCGTTATGGGCTCTGTGCCGGCTATTTTAATATTAGGTCTATTATTCTTTTTGTTTAATCGTCGCAAACAAGCTGCAGATGAAGTTTTCTCTAACGAATTAGAAAGTAAAAAGCATGCGCCTAAAGCTGAAAAGGAAAGCGTTGCTGAAGAATTATTATTAGACGATGAACTTGATTTATCTCTAGATGATGAATTGAACTTAGACGATGAACTTGATTTGTCTCTTGATGATGAATTGAGCTTAGACGATGAATTAGGTCTATCACTTGATGATGAATTGAATTTAGACGATGATCTTTCTATCGACTCAATTGATGATGATGACAGTTTAGATGATCTTGAAGATATATTATTAGATGATGATAATGACGTTCTTGATGGTGGCGAGTTAGATCAGGGAGATTTAGATTCGTTGTTATCGGGTTTAGATGATGAGCTAGATAGTTTTGAAGAACCCGAAAGTGAGGAGCTCGATGGCGGAGAGTTAAACCAAGATGATTTAAATGATCTGCTAGGTGGTTTAGGCGATATTGATGATGAAGACATAGCTGTTAAAGAGCCTGATGAAGAAAAAGTTGAAGCAGCAGAGGTAACAGACCCAGATGATATTGATGCGTTACTTGACTCGGTAAATAAC
>JBKEHN010000165.1:0-6455 GCA_046710905.1 Colwellia sp. | reverse complement strand
CTTACCCGTACTGAAGCTAAAAAAGTACTTAAAAGCGGTGAAGTACGTGTTAACGGTGAAGTCGCTAAAAATGCGGCTATGCAAGTACATGAAAATAATACTATCACTATTGACGGTCAACAACTTAGCGCCCGTGGCTCACGTTATTATATTTTACATAAAATAGTCGATACTATTTGCTCAAATGTTGATGAAGTCTACCCATCCGTATTACACGCTATTGAGGTCGATAAAGCCTTTGATTTGCACATTGCTGGACGATTAGATGCTGATACCACCGGCTTGGTATTGATTACAGATGATGGCCGCTGGTCACATAATGTCATTTCACCGAAGAAACAATGTCAGAAAACTTATCGCGTATGGCTACGTAGCGAAATTGAAGATGATAAATTATCTACTTTAGTCGCCAGGTTTGATAGTGGGTTGCAGCTGCAAGGAGAAGACTCGCTTACTCGACCAGCAATTTTAACGCGGGTAGAACAAGCTGATTTAGTTGATGAAATGGCTTACAAGAGTGAGGTACTATTGACTATTACCGAAGGTAAATATCACCAAGTTAAGCGAATGTTTGCCGCGGTAGGTAATAGGGTCGTCGGTTTACATCGAGAGCAGATAGGAGGTATAACCTTGGGTGATTTAGCTCCAGGGGAGTGGCGCGGTTTAACTGAAAATGAAATCGCTCAGTTTTCATAAAGTTGGTAATTTATTCCCCTGTCTTATATTACATAGGATAATACCCAGGGGAACAAGCTACTTTTGTATCGCTAAATAAAAAGATTACTTTTTATTTAGCGCATTAAACTTAGCCATTTGCTCTTCGGTAGCAGGTAATTGGTGGTTATCTTTCCATTCACTGTATGGCATACCATAAACTTTCTCGCGCGCCGTATCGATATCAACGTCAACACCTAATTTTTCGGCTTCATTCATTGTCCATTTACTAAAACAATTACGGCAAAAACCCGCTAAGTTCATTAACTCAATGTTTTGTACATCTTTACGTGAGTCTAAATGTGCAAGTAAACGGCGAAATAGTGCAGCTTGAATTTCAATTTCTTTATCCATTTTATTAATCCTTATCTTGATTACTTATTTGATGATATTACTTTGAGATTATTTCTTTGCTTGACTAACGGCTTCATTAGCAGGTTTTGTCGGATCAAAACGTCTAATTTGCACTATCATGCCTAAGTGAGGATGGTCAAAATAATGGATTTCACCACTTATCACTCGGCGATCTTGTTTAAATGAGATAATCTTATTTTGATTTGATATTTTGTTATCTTTATTTGATAGCTTTATCGATGACTCAACAATATTTAACTCAGTGTTGATATATAGGTAATGGTCTAAATGTAGTTTGAACAGTCCATCTAAAGACCATGGTTGCAGTGGTGCTGTGATTTCTCCTTGCTTATCAATTGTATTCTTTAGATTTAATTGCGACTCTTGCGCTGTAATATCAGCAGACAACTGAGCAACAATACCTTGAACATTCTTTTCATTTAACAAAATTTCTTCGTTTTGACTTAAGGCGTTAGTATTACTTTCTTGTCTCTCTGATTGATTACTGAATAAGGAAAACTGTTGAAAGATAGTATCAAGTTGTTGTTTTTTTTCTAGTAAGCGTAACTGTTCAGTTATTGATAACTCATTTGTAGCTTCAGCATTGTCAACCGCCAAATCAGATGTGTGACTCTGACTTATAATCATGCCATTATTATTGCTAGTGCTGTCTGTAGCGACTTCATTTTTTTGTCTTTGCTCTAAAATAGCTTGTATTGCAAGCGTCTTTTGCTCTAACGCTTTTGCCGCTATTGCTTGTTGGTAACCTAGCTCAAGATGGTCACCGGCATATAATTTCATTGCTTTAGCTTTTCTTTTACTCTCACCTATTTGACGCCAACCCAGATGTAATAGTGGCGCATAGTTACGAGAGCGTTTGATGCGATTAGCAATAGACTTTAAACGCAGTGAGTCTTGGCTAATTAAGTAAGGACTATCACTTGCCCAAGTGATTTCACCATTTTCATCATCTTGCCATTGCTCAAGTCCATGGATGGTCTTTGTTATCTTATCAACAGGAAAACCATCGAGACTAAACTGTTCTAGTTGCTCTGCAGTTAACTGTTGTTGGAAAAATTCAGCAGGAATAACACATAATGATGTGTTGACAGTCATCGGATATTTGCTATAGACGGCGAGTTCAATCAAAGGTTCAATAGTGCTTGGGTTTGTTTGGTCGTTTTTTTCAGTTAAACTTTCTTCACTCAGGCCTTTATCAGTAGCCGCTAACTTTTCTATTGTTGTTTCGTTGGTTAAAGTTGAAAGCACAGTCACTGACATATTAGTCGATGCGTTTACTTCTTTGTTGTCTACTTTAACAGAGGCTGGGTTGGTATTGTTACTATCAGCATCGTTGTTTTCATTATCTAATTTATCAGCCCATAAGATACTTGGAGTAATATTATAAGGTAGTGAAGTTTGTGGTTGTTCACAACTTGGTAATAATTGTTTTAATGAAGCAATGTCAGGTTGTAAATAAGGCGCCAATAAGTCTAAAGCTCGTCGCTTTTTAGCACGTAAATCGCTAGCGGAAAACTGCTCTATATTTTCTGAATTCTTTACAGAGCTACTTGAAAGGTGTTTAAAAAGGATAACCTCAATTTCAAACCAACGTGCTAGTTCAGTGGGAGATGTTTTAGAGCTTTGTGTTGCCAAAGAACTGTTACTTGTTAATAAGCAGAGTGAGGTTAATGCAGAGATAATAATTGAATGGTATTTCATTAAAAGTCCGTGTTTTGAGGCAAAATTATATCAGTCGAGCTTCATTCTGTTTTATCTTAAGACTTGCTTAAAAGCTTGAACAAAGTAAGTTTAGCAAAAACATACTTGTTCAAGTTTATCATTATACCCGCTGTCATTGTACCAGTTACTATTATAAGTAACTATTTAGTTAAGTCATTTAAGATATTAGCAATTAAGGTAAAGCGCTGTTGCGTATCGTCATTGGCTTTTACAAACTTTAACTTACTCGCACCAGCCATGCTGTATACAGCTGGATTTTTTTGAATTAAACCAATAATTTTCATAGGATCAACGCTTGTGGTATCACTAAATGCAATGGAACCACCCGTTGCACTGGCCTCAATACGTGATATACCAATAGTCTGCGCTTTAAGACGTAACTTAGCAATTTGTACTAAGTTTTTGCTGGGTTGAGGTAATAACCCAAATCGATCGATTAACTCCACCTGTATATCATCGAGCTCTCTTTTATTTTTACAGCTGGCAATACGTTTATACAAACTCAAACGTAAGCTAACGTCAAAAATATAATCTTCTGGTAGTAGCGCGGGTATACGTAATTCTATTTCTGTTTGAGCAGACATGACTTGGCTTAAAGACAATTGTTTGCCTTCTTTAAGCGCAGCAACAGCTTGATCGAGCATTTCCATATATAAACTAAAACCAACTTGGCACATTGAGCCACTTTGATCTTCACCTAATAACTCACCCGCACCACGAATTTCTAGATCATGGGTCGCGAGGGTAAAGCCAGCGCCTAAATCTTCAAGTGAGGCGATAGCGTCTAAACGTTTCTTAGCATCTTTAGTAATACGCTGTTCATGGGGTGTTAATAGATAAGCATAAGCTTGATGATGTGAGCGACCAACACGACCACGAAGTTGGTGTAATTGTGCTAAACCAAGATGGTCAGCTCTGTCCATGATAATTGTATTGGCACTGGGCACATCGATACCCGTTTCGATAATGGTGGTACACACAATAACGTTAAATCGTTGATGATAAAAATCACTCATGATGCGCTCAAGCTCGCGCTCACGCATTTGTCCATGGGCAGTAACTACTCTGGCTTCAGGTACTAATTTTTGAATGTCTGCTGCTGTTTTATCAATAGTATCAACATGATTATGTAAGTAATAGACCTGACCACCACGTAGGGTTTCACGTAAAATAGCTTCTCTGATTAAGGCTTCATCGTGCTCACGCACAAAGGTCTTTACCGCTAAGCGTTTTGCTGGCGGCGTAGCTATAATAGATAAATCACGCATACCACCCATCGCCATATTTAAGGTACGTGGGATCGGTGTTGCTGTTAATGTTAAAATATCAACATTACTACGTAGCTGTTTGATTTTTTCTTTTTGTTTAACACCGAACCTGTGTTCTTCATCAACCACAAGCAAGCCTAAGTCTTTATATTTTATGCTGTTTTGTAGTAACTTATGAGTACCAATGAGAATGTCAACTTGACCTGATTCAACTCGGGCAATAACTTCTTTTTGCTCTTTAGCTGTTTTAAAACGTGATAAAACTTCAGTGACCACGGGCCAGTTGGCAAATCTATCTCTAAAATTTTCATAATGTTGTTGAGCTAATAATGTCGTAGGTACTAATATTGCTACTTGTTTACCATCATTTACTGCAACAAATGCAGCACGCATCGCCACTTCTGTTTTACCAAAACCAACATCACCACAAACCAATCTATCCATAGTTTTAGGCGACATCATATCGCTTACAACGGCGTTAATAGCTTGTTTTTGATCAAAAGTTTCTTCAAAACCAAAGCTGTCACTAAAGGCTTGGTAGTCTTGCTTATCTCGTTTGAAACTATGACCATAGTTACTAGCCCGTTTGGCGTAAATATCGAGTAATTCAACCGCAACATCACGAACTTTCTCTGCCGCTTTTTGCTTTGCTTTACTCCAAGTATCTGTACCTAACCTATGCAGGGGGGCATTGTCGCTATCAGCACCTGAATATCTACCGATTAAATGTAAAGCGCTTACGGGTACATAAAGTTTTGCTTCATTAGCATAACTCAGCATTAAAAATTCGGTAACTATGCCACCATTTTCAATAGTTTGTAGACCTAAATATCGACCAATACCATGCTCTATATGAACAACAGGCTGGCCAATAGTTAACTCAGCAAGGTTTTTAAATAGGGCATCGGCTTGTAAATCTTGCGCTTTGGTACGTCGTCTGGCTTGAGATACATGATCGCCTAATAACTCGGCTTCAGTAACCAGTGCAATAGCATTCTTTTGACTATTGCCCTTGGCCTGAAAGGAAAAACCCTGGGTTAAGCTATTGACGGTAATACCAATAGTATCGGTAGCATTGATGAAATCATCGATGTTATCAAACTGCGTAGGTCTAATATTGTCACGGTCAAGCAACTCAAGCACACTTTCTCGACGCCCTTGGCTTTGTGCAATAAAAAGCACTTTGTTGGGCGTTTCTTTACTTGCAATAAAGTGATTAATTAGTTCAAACGGCTGCTTCAATTTATGATTAATAGTTAAGTCGGGCAGTGGTTTAACATCAAAGTAAATCTCGCTACTTTTACTTTTAACGTTATCTATTTCGTTATTATCAGTATCTGAAGCTAAATTAACCTGATCTACTTTTAAAATAGGGGTTATCAAAGCTTCTGTTGTAACGGTGATACGATCAAAAGGTTTTAAGGCGCTATAAAGACTATCTGCGGTTAAAAACAGTTTTTCAGGCGGTAATAAAGGACGAGTGGGGTCGTAACGTCTATTTTCATAGCGATAATCAATATCGAGCCAGTATTGCGTTAAAGAGTGTTTAATATCTCCACTAATAACGATTAGAGTATTATCAGTTAAATAATCACACAAGGTATTACTTAAGCTTGTCGCTTCTTTATCGCTACCTTGACTTTTTTCAACATTGTTATAAACACTGTTATCAAAAAATAGTGGTAAATAATATTCAATACCAGGAGGCAAAATACCGTTACTAACTTTGTGATAAACCGATTCTTTATGGATGTTGCCCTGAAATTGTTCACGAAATTGGCTTCGAAATAAATTGATACCCGTTTCGTCTATAGGAAACTCATGCGCAGGTAATAAGTTGATTGCATCAATCTTTTCTTTTGAACGCTGGCTTTCAGGATCAAAAAGTCTTATCTCATCAATTTCATCATCAAAGAAGTCTAAACGAAAGGGTTTACTACTGCCCATAGGGAAAAGATCTAAAATAGCGCCTCGAGCCGAAAACTCACCGTGCTCTAATACTTGATCGACATTGCGGTAGCCACTTGCTTCAAGCGCTTGGCGCATTTGATGTAAATCCCTTTTATCACCGGTTTTGATTATTAAGCTATTAGCTTCAATATACTGTTTAGGTGCTAGCTTTTGTACCAAGGTAGTTACAGGCACTATGATAATGCCAGACTCCATACGTGATAATTGGTACAAGGTCGCAAGACGTTGAGAAATTATGTCTTGATGTGGCGAGAAATTGTCATATGGTAGTGTTTCCCAATCAGGAAACAAGCAAATACTCACCTTATTTTGGCTATCAGTTAAGTTATCACTTTTGGCTAAGCTGAGCAGTTCTTGCTCAATTTTTAATGCTTGAGGCGTATTATCAGTAATGAGTAATATTGG
>JBKEHN010000164.1:0-6464 GCA_046710905.1 Colwellia sp. | reverse complement strand
TGAGTTTATTACTCATGCGTAAGACATTGGTTGCGCCCGGATTTTGCGAACCTGTTGTTCTTGGATCGGGTAACCCTAAAAATTTACAGACTAATATAGCACTCGAAATAGAGCCTATTAAATAAGCGGCAATGATCATAGTGAAAATGAGTAGTAACATCTAAGTGAAAAATCCATTAGTGAATATAAAAAAGGAATTATTATTCTATCTGCATCTCTGCTAGTTTTTCTAACACTTCGCAGGTAAAATCGTCTCTTATTTTGTAACAATTGTATTAATACTGCAAATAGTTACTGTAATATACCGGTTATCATTAAAGATACAGGTTTCGAAGTTCTTGACAAATTTCAATTCAAGGCGCTGTGATGAAGTAATGGTTACTCCCTTATAAATCACCGCAACGATAAAGTAATGTTACTCAAGTGCTTCTTCGATGGGTTTAAAATGATTTTATAGCACGTTAAATAAGTAAACCATAGAATGACTATGCTTAAATTATTTACCTTGCCTAAAACTATTTTAATTCCTACTGAAATCCTACACTTTGATTAATAACGGGTATAGTTCTTCTAACAATCTCTCACAGCATTATAGGTAAGTCATGGATAAGGTGTTCATTAAGGGTTTAAGTATTCAAACTACTATCGGTTTCTTTCAGTGGGAAAAAGAGATAAAGCAAACCTTGGTCATAGATCTAGCCATGGGTTGGAATACCGCTAGTGCAGCGCTAAATGATGAATTAGAAAAAACATTAGATTATGCCAACATTTCAGTAGCTATAGAACGTTTTGCTAACGATAACCCTGTTGACTTAATTGAAACACTTGCTGAGCGCTTAGCGAGTTATTTAATCACTCAATACCATATCCCCTGGTTAAAGCTTAGTATTGGTAAACCCGGCGCTGTACATAATGCACAAACCGTTGGTGTGGAAATAGAACGTGGTAAAAAAACTACTGAGACTTGTCTTTAATGGCTCGAATATATATCTCATTGGGTAGTAATATTGACCGTGAGCATTATGTTGAAAAAGGTCTACTCTCATTAGCTAAAGCATTTGATTTGCCTTTTGAACAGCTAACTTTATCGTCATTATTTGAAAGTGAGGCTGTTGGATTTAATGGTGCCGCTTTTTATAATATGGTCATTGGCATTACTTGTCCACACAGTGTTGAGCAAGTAGCAAGTATATTACGCGCTATCGAGTTTTCTCATGGTCGTGACCATAGCGCTAAAAAATTTAGCCCACGAAGCTTAGATCTTGATTTATTATTATATGATGATTTGATTATTGACTCACCTGCACAACTACCCCGTGATGAAATAACGAAAAATGCCTTTGTTTTATGGCCTCTAAGTCAAATTGCACCAGAACTTAACCATCCAATTTCGAAGCAAAACTATCGAGATTTATGGCACTATTATAATAAAACCAGTCAGCAACTTAGTATTGTCGCTAACTGCTGGTAAAGTTGCGCCATAGACATTTTATTCAATCCAAAAGTTAAAGGACGACTAACAACACATGAGCACTTTAGAAATATTTATTCTTGCCCTACTACAAGGCTTAACCGAATTTTTACCTATTTCAAGTTCCGCGCATTTAATTTTGCCTTCACAAATTTTAGGCTGGAAAGATCAAGGTTTAGGTTTTGATGTTGCGGTACATGTCGGTACGTTATTAGCTGTAATGATTTATTTTCGTAAAGAAGTTGGCGTTATGGCGGTTGCCTGGTTAGGTACTGTTGGAGTTGGTCCAGAGAAAGGTCGTAGCAGTTTTGATGGCAAATTAGCCTGGTGGATTTTACTCGCTACTATACCCGCTGGCTTGTTTGGTTTATTAGGTAAAGATTTTATCGAAGAAAATTTACGCTCTGCCTTAGTGATTGCCTTGACGACATTACTGTTTGGTTTCCTGTTAGGTTTTGCTGATATTAAAGCCGGTAATCGCACAGAACATAAACCTATGGATAAATTGGGCCTTAAAGGTGCCATGTTAATTGGCTTAGCACAAGCTGTTGCTTTAATTCCAGGAACTTCACGTTCAGGCATTACTATGACCATAGGTTTAATGTTAGGTTTAAGCCGCGACAATGCGGCTCGTTTTTCGTTTTTACTGTCTATCCCTGCTATCGCCATGGCTGGCAGTTATTTAACGCTAAAATTAGTTTTATCAACAGAAAGTGTCGATTGGTTTGCCATGGGTCTAGGCAGCTTAATAGCATTTTTTAGCGCCTATGCGTGTATCCATTACTTTCTTCTTTTATTAGAGAAATTAGGCATGATGCCATTTGTTATCTATCGCTTAATTTTAGGTTTTGGCTTACTTTGGTTTATCTTAGCCTAGTTCCTATCTTGGCTGAGCTTCCTCAGTCGACAATATAAATAGTACCAATTAACTGTTGAAATCATGACTATTAACATATTACTAACACAATCGAGAATATAAATATGATTGCCATTACCTTAGATAACTTTCAGCAAATGGTTGTTGAAGAATCAAAAAATAAATTAGTACTCGTTAGCTTTTGGGCAGAGCAAGTACCTGAGAGTATTCAATTAAAAGATAAACTAGCTGTTAAATTGTCAAATTTTAGTGAACATATAACATTGGCGACAGTTGACTGTCAAAGCCAAGGACAAATTGCTCAACAATTTGGTATTCAGGGTGTACCAACAGCGATATTACTCAAAGATGCCCAGCCTCTTGATGGGCTTTCTGGACCACAAGATGATGAAAGTATCGCGGTATTTTTAGATAAACATTTACCTAAACAGGAAGATATTTTACTTGAACAAGCGAAAGCGGCTCTTAGCGATAATCAGTTACTTGATGCACAAAATGCTATTACCCAAGCCTATCAAGTTGATAACAGTCGCGCTGATATTAAGTTAGTCTTTATTGATGTTTACTTAAAAACCGGTAAAACCAGTGAAGCGAAAGCATTATTAGACACGATAATGCTGGTTGACCAAGATAGTGAATATCAATCATTAATGGCAAAAGTAGAATTAGCGGAGCAAGCAGAAAATTCTCCTGAAATAAAAGCCTTAGAAGCGCAAATTAAAGAAACGCCTAATGATATCAGCCTCAATCAGCAACTTGCGGCGCAGTACAGTCAAGTTAATCGCCAAGAAGAAGCACTAACAATATTGTTCCGATTAGTACAAGCAGGTGATGAGAGCACAAAAGATAAAAGCAAAGAACTTTTTCTAGATGTCTTAAAAGCATTACCTGATGGCGCTCCTCTTGCACTTAAGTTTCGTCGAAAGCTTTATACCTTAATGTACTAAATGTACTAAATGTTGGCATATTAGCTGCAAATTTTATAATTAGAACCCAATTTATAGATAATAAAAAGCCTGACTGATCAATGACTCTGGCTTTTTTGTTACTTTATCGTTAGGTTTTCTTATGATTTTTAGTCATTAATTACCGATTATGGAAGATGTTCACTGGCAAGATAGTCATGTGATTGCATTTCTTGTAAACGACTTAAGCAACGTTTAAATTCAAATGCTAAGCGTCCCCCACTATACAAATCTTCTAACGGTAGCTCTGCCGACATAATTAACTTCACATTACGTTCATAAAATTCATCAACTAAAGCGATAAAACGACGCGTTGTGTCATCCGTATCAGGGCCCATTTCTTTCACATTAGCCATTAATACGGTGTGATATAGCTGACTAATCTCCATATAATCTCCCTGGCTTCGTGCACTTTCACAAAGTACAGAGAAATCAAAATACACAACGCCATCACTCATTAAAACAGTTGCTAATGAACGATTATGAATCTCGATAGATTGCCCTGCTTTACCCTCATCGCTCGATAGTTGTTTGAAATAGTGTTTTAAGTTTTCATCCGCTTGGGCATCAAGGGGATAATGAAATATTTCCGCCTGCTCCAAGGTTCTTAAACGGTAATCAACGCCGCTATCAACATTAACTATTAGCGTATGCTCATTGATTAGTCTGATAGCTGGTAAAAAACGCTCACGTTGCAAACCATTACGGTAAAGTTCATCTGGAATAATATTAGATGTCGCAACCAAGATTACATTGTGGGCAAATAACTCTTCAAATAAGGTACCTAAAATCATGGCATCCGTGATATCAGAGACAAAAAATTCATCGAAACAGATAATCTGTGTTTCTTGGGCAAACTTCTTAGCAATTATTTTTAGTGGATCAGATTGTCCGGTTAAGCTTTTAAGTTCTTGATGAACTCTGTGCATAAAGCGATGGAAGTGCACGCGCATTTTGTTATTAAAAGGTAAGCTATCAAAGAAAGTATCAACCAAATAGGTTTTACCTCGACCAACACCACCCCAAAAATACAAACCTTGCACCGATTGTGACTCTTGTTTTTTATAAACTTTCTTCCAACGGTTAAGTACTTTTTTAAAGCCCGAAACCGCTAAAGGTTTATTTTGTAAATCATCATATAAGCGTTGTAGATGAATAACAGCATTTTCTTGTGCTGCATCAAAAAGAAAATCATCTCTGGTTAAATCTTGCTTATACTTATCTAGAGGAGAGAGCTTTATCATTGAGAACCTATGTTAATTTTAATCAATTATTAATACGTAAAAATACACTTTTTGTCCTGATATTTTTACTAAGTAAATTGTTTTGATGGTAGTATAATCTATCTCGGCAACATATTTAATTTCTAATTACAATGTAAGGTATACACTATGGATGTAGTAATCGCTCTAGTTATTTTTATTATCGGCGGGGTTGGTGGTTTTTTCGCAACTCGTCTTCTTTCTAACACAAGCCAAGAGCAACGTAAATTAGCGGACCAAGTCAATAAAAGTGAAACCGCGTTAGATCAATATAAGCTTGATGTTGCCGAGCATTTATCAAGTTCAGCTAAACTACTTGATCAAATGAATAATACTTGTCAAACGGCAATGAAACAAATGCAAGAAAGTACCCAATTACTGCAAAAAGCAACAACAGCAGAAGTTGAAGGTATGCCATTTTTCTCTGCTGAAACTCAGCAACAATTAGCACAAACAGCGACTTTACGTCACCAAAAACGTAGTACCGAAGGAGTAGAAGCGATCACTGAAGCACCACTTGATTACTCAGGTAACCCAAGTGGTTTATTTGATGATCAGAAACAAGAAGTTACAACTACAGTATAATTTTAGATATAATTTACTGAACTTAAGCCTTTTAGTTCAGTCTATTTAGGGGAATGTATTGAAGTTAACTGAATCACAGTTAACTTTTTTATTGCTGTTATAATAAATGTTGGAGAACTCTTAAGTATGAAAAAGTTATTTAAATTGTCTACGTCATCAAAATATTCTAAATTATCAATTGTCATTAGTGCTGTATTATTTTCATCAACTTTAGCACTTACTAGCATGCCTGCTCTGGCAAACTTACCCGCTCAAGTTAATGGACATATGATGCCAAGTTTGGCGCCTATGCTTGAATATGTTACCCCTGCTGTAGTAAGTATCTCAGTGATAGGCACCCACAAAGTGCCACAAAAAAATATACCCGATGCTTTCAAGTTTTTCTTTAATAATAAAGGACAAAATAATAATCAAGTTCAACAGCGACCTTTTCGCGGCTTAGGTTCAGGTGTCGTCATCGATAGCGATAAAGGTTATATCGTTACTAACAACCATGTAATAGAAAACGCTGACAAAATTATGATCACGTTAAAAGATGGTCGTCAGATAGAAGCAAAAAAACTTGGTAGTGATGCAAAAAGTGATATTGCTTTATTACAGATTGAAGCAGAAAATTTAAAAGAAATAAAATTGGCAGATTCAGATAATCTACGTGTTGGTGATTTCACTGTGGCTATCGGTAGTCCCTTTGGTTTAGGGCAAACAGTAACATCTGGTATTGTTAGTGCTCTTGGACGTAGCAACTTAAATATTGAACATTATGAAGATTTTATTCAGACAGATGCTGCCATAAACAGTGGTAATTCTGGTGGCGCTTTAGTGAACTTACGTGGTGAATTAATCGGTATTAATACGGCGATATTAGGTCCTGGCGGCGGTAATGTCGGTATTGGCTTTGCTATTCCAAGTAATATGATGCACAACCTTGTCACACAAATTATCGAGTTTGGTCAAGTCCATCGCGGTATTCTGGGTGTATCAGGGCGCAGTGTTAACAGTGAGATTGCTAAAGCTATGGAACTGAAAACTAGCCAAGGTAGTTTTATTGAACAAGTAATGCCTGACTCTGCTGCCGATGAAGCAGGTATTAAAGCGGGTGATGTTATTATTGCCATGAATGGCAAAAAAATTAAGAGCTTCTTTGAACTACGCGCTAAAATTGGTTCCATTGGTGCAAATAAAAAAGTTAAATTAACAGTAATAAGAGAAGGAAAAAATAAAGTATTTACCGTTAAATTAAAGCAGGATCAAAGTGCTGATATTACAGCAGCTAGCATTCACGCTATGCTAGCTGGTGCTCAATT
>JBKEHN010000163.1:0-6497 GCA_046710905.1 Colwellia sp. | reverse complement strand
AGTATAGAGATGGATCAGTGGACGGTTTATGGAGGATTCAATGAACATCGCCCATTACATAAGGTGGGCCTTAATAATACAAAAGGCACTATTTTATATATATCTAGTTCTACAGGTGAGGTCCTTCAAGATACTCATCGCTATGAACGAATGTGGAATTGGGTCGGTTCGACTATACATTGGATTTACCCAATGCAATTGCGCAAACATTCGAATCTTTGGGTCAATGTCGTCATTGTTATTTCGATTGCGGGGGTTATTTCGGTTGTCTCAGGAACAATCGTCGGCTTTTTAAGGTTACGCCTAAAGCGTCGCTATAAAAATGGAGCTGTTACGCCGTATACAGGTATACAAAAATGGCATCACCTTTTGGGTATTATGTTTGCCCTGTTTATAACCATGTTTGTAGTGAGTGGTCTTTTTTCAATGAACCCATTTGGGATTTTCAATAATAAGACCTATTCTGTTGAACAAATCAAACGTTATACCGGTGGCACTTATGACTTAACTAAGTTTGATCAGAGCCTTGAAAACCTAAACGACAATACCGAGACAATGCAAGATATTAAGGAGCTCTCTTGGCAGATGCTTGACGGCGAAGGTTTACTCATTACTAAAAGAGAAAATAGCAATAATTTACTAGACCCTCTGCGCATAGTTACTAACTTAAACGCAGAGGAACTCGAACCAAAAACGCGTAGCGCAATTTCTCAATTACTACCCGATAGTGAATTAGTCAAACTAGATAAAATCACCAAATACGATAATTATTATTACACCACACACAACCGTTATATGCCCTTGCCGGTCTATAGAGCACGGTTTTCTGATACCGAAAGTACTTGGTATTACATTGACGCCACAACAAGTGAGATATTAGCTCGTTCAACACAAACAGACCGAATAAAACGCTGGCTCTATAACGGTTTACATAGTTTAGATTTTCAATTCCTACTAGTAAATTGGCCACTAAGGGAAATAATCATAATTTTTTTATCGATAACCGGAGTGATATTCTCGTTAAGTTGTTTGGTCATTACCTGGCGCAGATTAGGAAAAAACAAATTATTAAAAACCAAAAAATTAACAAATAGCTAAAATGAACAAAAACTATTTTAAGGTCTCATCACCCTGCCATCCTATAACCTAGTTGATCTGTCTATTGGTTATAGAATCGACGAGAGCAGTAGAGTGACGTTTAATACGCAGAATATCTTTGATGAACTCTGTGTAAAAGCAAATCACTAAACGGCCAGACAATGGCTGGTTGGACAATCAAGAAGCCTAGGTTTTACACTTGCTCTTGATTGTTTAAAAACTATTGCAGTAAAACCATTACTTGTATGGGAGACGGAAAAGAACTTTATTCGACCCATACAGCTATCACGTAATTTCTATATGAATCAAAAAAAAGAAGGTGTCACGATGAAATTAATAAAAATCATAGCTACTGCTTCGGTACTATCGGCATGCAGCCAACTACCTACCGGAAATGCCGATAATGCATCACTGACATGGATGGAGGTTAAACCTGAGCCTTTTACATACCAAGATCAGTCCGAAAAATACAAGTCTACCGAACTTGAGATCGTACTCGCTGCTGGTAGCGCCATGGAGCTTAAATTTGCCATGCACAAGCACGATACGATGGTTTATCAATGGCAAGTGCAAGGAGATGCTGAAGGCCTTTCCCTAACAGAGTTTCATGGGCATACGGCAAAACCGGACGATGGCAGCCTAGGAACCTTGGTTTTCTACAAAAAGCATCAAGACAGTCAAGAAAGTGGCAGTTTGACTGCAGCATTTGCCGGTGACCACGGCTGGTATTTCGAGAATGACTCAGACAAAGACATTAGTATTCAACTCAAGGCTGCAGGTTGGTACGAAAGTGTGAAGAAGATTCCCGTACCTAGGTAATCCATAAAGGTACCTACAAAGACTGGCAGCTTAACGTTTTAGTCTTGTACTTGCTATGGTTAAACATAGACTAAGGCTCTCTTTTTATAGAGATGTAGCTTCTAGTAGTTTTTAAAATACACAGAGTCACCCATCTGGATTTGGACAATGTATTGATGCATACGCATCCTACAAAAGTCCTTAGTGCCAGACAACGTCTAAGTGCTTTATCACAGATATATGGATTACTCTCAGGAAAATAGTAAAAAACGATAGTCAACCGAGCCACTACTCACAGTCTAGTGGCTCGGCAATGAATACCTATCCAACCAGGCAATTGACTGCCTTCGTTTACCAATTATTATGGCACCACTGAATGTAGATTGAGGCAGATTATTAAGGAGCCAGATAAGAGGAATGAGGGGCGTAAAGTTGCTATGTATTTATATCAGGAAATCTTAGATGAGAGGCTTACCAGTATCGCCAGTTATTTTAATCTGGGACACAGTAGCTCGGTCAGCTTTATCACAGATGAAATACGAACTTTACGACTAAATGATGAAACGTTTTCTAAAAAAGTGGAAGGGATTATAAAAAGTATTATGAAGCAAGTGACCTGACCCCTTTATTTTTTCTTTATCTTTTTTTTATCTTTTTAAAAGGGGGTGTTTAATAAACTAATCTGTCGGGAACGAGGCTTAGACATGACAATAAACTAGACTTAATCATGGTAAATTAAGTCTAGTTTATTGATGGGAATAAAACCAAGTTATTATGGGTGGCCTAATAAAATTATAAAATTTCGTTGCTACGAATCAGTCACTGGTCTATAACGAGCAAAGGCCGATGAACGGAATTGAAGTTCAAGACCCTGAAACCGAAAAAACAAATGGTATTTCGATGTTACAGCTCAGTTTAGACGCGGCATTTTTGATGATTTGGAAAGCCACAGATAACTAACGTTTGCGTGTCGGCTTATATTGGGTTGAACAATAACCACGGCTAACATCGGGACTGCGTAGCTTAAGATGCTTAGTTTTTCGACCTGTCACTCTAGCGCGCCAATTATTGAATGTTTTGCGCTTAATGCTACTGCGCATAATTTCGATGACCTGAGGTTCCGATACCCCAAATAATTTCTCTATAGCTTCAAATGGTGTGCGGTCTTCCCACGCCATTTCGATGATACGCGAGATTTCTTCTTCGCTAAATTGATTTATTTTTTGTTTTAAACTTGTTTTCATACCATTTTACTTATTTACATGAGGTTTGGATTAATTATTACTTTAAGCACTATAACGGTGCTGTGTTGTAATTACTTGGCTATCTATTTTTTATAAAGCTTCAAAAACGCAAATCAGTCAATTTTTAAGCGTTTCTCATTCACCATATTCAACAATTCACCTGCAGCAATGGCATCTGACATTGCCCTGTGATGTCGTTGCATATCAATACTGAAATGTTTAGTAAGATTGGCCAATGAATAGGATGGCAACCCTTTGTAGTGTTTCCGCATTTCCCTAACTGTGCACAATTTTGGTCGACGAAAGCGACGTTCCAACCGATTAAACTCCTCTTTTATGAAGCCGTAATCGAAATTAACATTGTGAGCAACAAATACACATCCCTCGGTAAATGTATCAATATCATCAGCTACTTCAGCAAATAATGGTGCTTGTGCCACCATGTCGTTATCAATCCCGGTTAATGAAGTAATATTTTGGGGAATACGGCGCTGGGGATTAATCAATGATTGCCACTGGGCGACGACTTCACCGCCAATCATTTTAACAATACCCACCTCAGTAATACGATGATGTTGGGCTCTACCACCAGTCGTCTCGATATCGATAACGGCGTAAGGTTGCATCGGATCGATAGTCCAATTGACATTAGTAATTCGCACATCAAAACCTAAGCTTTGCAGCTTTTGAATGCTCAGTAGCTGATTACGACGCAATTGGTCACCCTCTGATTTCACTTCTTCAAAGCGAAGTTTCTCATGCTCAATAAGCATTAAATCAGGATAACCATCACTTAGGTTCTTCCAGTCTTGAGTCATCGCTTTTAACAACGACAATAAGGGGTCTAGTTTACTGTGATTAATAAGTAGAATAAGCCGTTCTAATATGTTCTTGCGCCACTTGAATACGATGTTGCCCTGGCCAAAATATTTAACCGCAGCTAAGGATAGTTGCTGAACTAATTTAGCTTTCGTATCCGTACTCGATAAGCGTCTTTCAATCTGCTCTGAAGCGAGCTCATAAAATTGGTTAGTTTTAAGGGACGCGGGCAAATGATCGAACTCGTTCGTTAATCCTAAGCCATCTAGTTCATATATTTCATGCCAGAAGTAAAGCCCAAATAAAGCACGCCATATTTCATTTTCGGTTCGCATTGCTGCACAGCCTCGGCTTTCATAATAGGCTACGACACCGCGCTCAACCGCACCTTTGTGCATTTCATCAATGAGAATAGTTTGGCTATTTTCACGCAACATATCGGTTAAAATGCTGGTTCGTTTCTTATGATATTTTCGCGCTAAAAAGTCTTCTGCAAAGGCCAATAGGTCTTCAGATAACGGCACATCTATTATGCATTCGAGTTCCGCTTCAACCTCGTCTTTTAGGCCTAGTTTATATCCCTCCCTCACCCATTTCTCTTGCGCAATGTCAGTATTTATCGTTTTCAACACCAAACAGGCTTTACTTGCATCTTCTTTTAATAATTCGCAAGCCAACAAAAACTGGAGCTTTTCATTAAGATCTTTGGCTCTCGCTCCTATGGGGTTTGGCAAATTATCAAGGTGTTTGATAATAGCACAGCGTTTTAATAAGGGTAATTGCGTACGTATTTCATGTAGTAGTGAGTGTATTTCGAAAGCCGACTTAGCACTCCCAATGTCGGCGAATCTGGCCATCACTTGGGCCTGCTCCTTTCGCGTGCGCATGACGCCTAGGTCGCGCATAGAAAACTGATTCAACTTAGATCGAAAATTGCCGAAGTAAATATAAAGAAAATAGCTAATGTGTGCTTCAAAATTACCTTGCCAATAGGAACTTGCAACCTTAGTTTTACAAATTAGATTAGGCTTCGCGCCACTTAAAACAACGTCAACTAATATAGCTTTGGCCTGTGACTTTTTATATACCAATATTGGGGTGTCACTTGCACAGGACATGTTAATTTCATCTATAATTTGGATGATTTCATTTTTGGTAAGATGCTCGATAAAGGCAGGAATATTTTTAGATTCAAGAGGTGTAAACCAAGATTCTTTATTTAAATAATTCAAATTATCGGCTATGTTTTCAATTTCTTCATAAGCATAAGATGTTGCTTTGACAAAGATAGATTTACGATTAATAAAACGCACAAGAAGGCACTGTTGTGGTTTTGTCAGTGCGTTGAAACGCTGTATGAATTGCGTGTCACCGCTATCTAATAAAGCCTCACATGGGCCTGTCACAAATTTGAGAAATTCATGAAAATGGCTTAAATAGTAATAAGTGGGTAAAGCTCGCAATTTTTATGTGCTCGGTTTGAGTGCTGTGTTGGTTTATTTTGTTAGAGCTGTTGTTAAAATCAGCATACTAGATAACTGTCTTCTTATACAGTGTTTTATTGTGTTTTAGTCTTTTAAAATATACTAATATATAAGGGGTCAAGTCACTTGCTTCACAATACTATCTAAACTCTGTTTAAATCAGGATTGAAGAACACCGAGTTGACATATGCCGTGTCCCCTTAGAATTGAATATGAACACGCCATTGGTTGAGCAATTAGAAGATTATCCCTGGTCAAGTTACCCTGCTTTTATAGGTAAAGCTAAAGCGGTTAATTGGCTAACGCGCGAATATACTTATCAATTATTAGGCTATCCCCATAGATATAAACACTATCGAAATTTTGTAATGCTTGAAATGATCCAGAGACTGAAAAATTTTATGGCAAAGATAATTGGGCGGCAGTGCTTCAACCGACACTTTTAAACAGTGGGTATATGAAACATTATTACCGGGGTTGTCGGAAGAGGTGAAAAGTCATGTATTAAAGCCGGGCCTTACTTTGGCCGATGTAACTGCAGCGGTTGCCAATTATTATGGTACCACTGAATATACATTAAGGCAGATTATTAAGGGGCCTGATAAGAGGAATGAGGGGCGTAAAGTTGCTATGTATTTATATCAGGAAATCTTAGATGAGAGGCTTAGCAGTATCGCCAGTTATTTTAATCTGGGACACAGTAGCTCGGTCAGCTTTATCACAGATGAAATACGAACTTTACGACTAAATGATGAAACGTTTTCTAAAAAAGTGGAAAGGATTATAAAAGGATCATGAAGCAAGTAACCTGACCCCTTTATTTTCTTTATCTTTTTTAACCCTTTATATTTTATTGTATGGCAGCATCATATGGTGCCCAATCAACATTGTCACCGACTAAGTCACCATCGCTGTCTAACCACTCGCTGTTATCGTATGGGAAGGCATCATTATCATTTAAAAAACCGTCATTGTCGAAGTCTTCACCACCAGTATTTCCACCGGTTGATTCATAACGAATGTTATCAAACTTAACAGTCATGATCCCTGTAGG
>JBKEHN010000162.1:0-6582 GCA_046710905.1 Colwellia sp. | reverse complement strand
ATATTAATAATTATTTACTCTGTTGCTGACAGTATTGATCGCCATAATAGTTGTTTGCGTAATTACAATTAATAGCTTGTTTTTTAGCCCTAGTTAAACTGAAAAGTACTTTTATCGTAGTAAAAATTTTTTTCATTTTTATTCATCCTGACTATTTAAGATGATCCTATTGTGCATCACCTTTATAGATCAGTAAATTTAACAATATTGAATATATGATTCGATTAAACTAAACCACTACTCACCAAGCCAGACTACATTTATCAGTTAATTGCTGAGTGAAAATATTTTGTAGTATACTCAACTCATCAGATCTAACGTAATTAGGTCTAATGATTAAAGCAATCGTTCTATGCGGACCTGGTTCATTCAAATGAATGGCCCTAAGCTCAGATTCGTTATAGGTTAATTGATCTAATGCCATGTGTGGCACTATCGTTGTGCCAAGCTTTCCAGCAACCATTTGAACCAAGGTATGTAAACTCGCAGAATCAAAGTCAGCGTCTTGCTTTCTATTTTGTAAGCTACACGCGGCTAAAGCATGTTCCTTTAAACAATGTCCCTCTTTTAGCAACATTAACTTGTCAATTTCTAACTCTTCACTGGTAATTTCATTAACCTTTTGCGGACACTCATCTTTATGGCATATCCAATAAAAATCCTCCTGCCAAAAATCAAAATTCATTAGCCCTTCGATAGCATAAGGTAATGCTAATATCGCGGCATCAATCTCGCCTGTTCTTACCTTTTCAACTAAGGTATGTGATTGTTCTTCAATAATTTTCAATTTAAAATTTGGATATTGCTTCCTTACTTCGGGTAATACTTTAGGTAAAAGGTAAGGACCAATCGTCGGGATAACCCCTATAGTCATAGGGCTAGAAAAAGCTTGTTTATTGCCCTGTGCTATTTGTAAAAGTTCATCTAGCTCCAGTTTTACTCTTTTAGCTTTATCCAGTATTAATTGACCATTATGGGTAACCAATACTTGTTTGTTATTACGCTCAAATATAGTTACGCCTAACTGTTTCTCAAGTTCAGTTATTGCAGTACTTAATGCAGATTGAGAAACATTACACGCTTCTGCCGCCTTTTTGAAGTGTAACGTTTTTTCAATCGCTAATGCATAATGCAGTTGTTTTAATGAGATCATATTTTTAATGATAGATTTTATTGAAGTTATATTACATTTTAATAAAAAATAGTGAATTAGTCATCATCAAAAAATAGAACGTTATCTTCAAATAAATCAATTATTCAAACTCCCTTCTTATTCCTATACTTTATAAAAATTATTCATTACTGAATTATAAAGCAAGGAATATATAATGTTTAAGAAAACACTCCCAATTGCAGCGGCAATTTCAATTACCCTAACGACAATGGTATTGCCAACTAAAACATTAGCTGCCAGTGAAGCAAAAACGAATCAATTTTGGTGGCCAGAAAAATTAAGTCTCAGCCCACTTCGTCAACATGGTGCAGAATCGAATCCTTACGGTGAACAATTTAATTATGCCAAAGAGTTTGCTAATCTTGATTTAACACAGCTCAAAAAAGATATCCAAACGACCCTTACTGACTCAAAAGCTTGGTGGCCTGCTGATTGGGGACATTATGGTCCTTTAATGATACGCATGGCTTGGCATAGTGCTGGTGTTTATCGTGTTCATGACGGACGTGGTGGTGCATCTGGCGGACAACAGCGTTTCGCTCCACTTAATAGCTGGCCTGATAATGTTAACTTAGATAAAGCGCGTCGATTATTGTGGCCTGTTAAACAAAAATACGGTCGTAAAATTTCTTGGGCTGACTTAATGGTACTCTCAGGTAATGTAGCACTTGAGTCTATGGGCTTTAAAACATTTGGCTTCGCTGGTGGCAGAACTGACGATTGGGAACCCGATTTAGTTTACTGGGGCCCCGAAGAAAAAATGCTTACAGACCAACGAAGAAGTAAAAAAAATGGCTTGAAAGGGCCACTTGCCGCAGTAGAAATGGGCTTGATTTATGTTAATCCTGAAGGCCCACACGGAAAACCTGAGCCACTATTAGCCGCTGACGATCTTCGTTTATCGTTTGGCCGTATGGCGATGAATGACGAAGAAATAGTCGCATTGAGTGCTGGCGGTCATACCTTTGGTAAAGCACATGGTGCGAAAAAACCTAAAAATTGTATTGGCGCTGAACCTGCCAGTGCTCCTATTGAACAACAAGGTTTAGGCTGGAAAAACCAATGTGGTACCGGCGTTGGTGCAGACACTTCAGGTAGTGGTTTAGAGGGCGCTTGGACCGTTACTCCGACACAGTGGTCAACAAATTACCTCGATAATTTAATGAACTTTAATTGGGTAAAAACCAAAAGTCCAACGGGGGCGACACAGTGGATACCAGACAATAAAGCCGCCGCTAATTTAGTGCCTGATGCACATATTCCCAATAAACGTCATGCACCGATTATGTTTACTACGGATTTAGCATTAAAAGAAGACCCTGAATTTCGTAAGATTGTTGAACGATTTAGAGCAGAGCCAAGTGAATTTGAAAACGCTTTTGCTAGAGCTTGGTTTAAATTAACACATCGTGATATGGGACCTCGTGCAAGGTACCTAGGTGCAGATGTGCCTAGTGAAGTACTGACATGGCAAGACCCTATTCCTGCTGTTGATTACCAATCTATCACTAGTAAAGATATCAGCAAACTCAAGAAGCAAATAACTCACTCTGGTTTAACCACCTCTGAATTAGTTAAAACAGCCTGGGCAGCCGCTTCAAGTCATCGAGTGACTGATATGCGTGGTGGTGCAAATGGTGCTCGTATCAACCTTGAGCCACAAAATAACTGGGCGGTAAATAACCCAACAGAATTGAATAAGGTATTAACTAAACTTGAAGTTATGCAAACGACATTTAACAAAAAATCGTCTAAAACGAAAGTATCACTCGCTGATTTAATCGTATTAGGTGGTGGTGCCGCAATAGAAAATTCAGCTAGAAAAGCAGGTCACAAGATTGAAGTGCCTTTCATAGCGGGTCGTGCTGATGCAACACAAGCGCAAACTAATGCTAAATCATTCAATTATTTAAAACCAAATGCTGATGGTTTCCGTAACTACTTCAATGAAGACAGTTATATGTCTCCAGCAGAAATGTTAGTCGATAAAGCCCACTCTCTTGGTTTAAATGTTCCTGAAATGACTGTGCTTATTGGTGGTATGCGAGCTCTTGATACTAACTATAATGGCTCTTCTTATGGTGTTTTCACTAACCAACCTGGTGTATTAACTAATGACTTTTTTATCCATTTGTTAGATATGTCGACTGTCTGGACTAAAGACGAGTCTAACGCCGGAGTATATCTAGGCCATGACCGCGTTTCAGGTAAGGAAAAGTGGCAAGCAACACCTGTTGATCTTATTTTTGGCTCTAGCTCTGAATTAAGAGCCATTGCAGAAGTATATGCCTCAGACGATGCCGGTGAGAAGTTTATCAATGACTTTATTAATGCATGGGTTAAAGTCATGCAATTAGATCGCTTTGATTTAAAATAACTTAATCTTGTTTTAACGTTAGTAACTAATACTCTTCATCGTGGTATTAGTTACTTTATTAATAACGACAACAAATAACGACAAAAAACAACACTCAATTAAAGCTAAGTCATAATCATCGCAATATTCCTAAGACGATATTATTACGATGTTTAGCAATACTGCGCTTATAAAATTTAACTCTACAAACCAATAATAAAAAAGATAAAAATAATTGATCTTAAGCCTTTTATACTAACGTATTATGAAGTTACATTAATCCAGAATTAAGAATCTATATGAAGTATTGGAGTCTATTAGGTGTTTTAACACTGCTAAGTACCAATGTCGTAGCAGCCGAGAGTAGAGGTGACGCTAGAGAACGTATAGAGCCCAAAGGATTTATTTATGGCTTAGGTTTGGGCATCAGCCAAGAAATTTATAAAGGCTATGATTACAGAGTTATTCCTTTACCTATTATTGGTTATCGAGGTGAGGATCTATCGATTTTAGGCCCCTTTATTAGTTATGATGCTTTTGAGTTTTCTGATATTAAAATAGCAATAAAGGCGGCTCCACGCTTCCAAGGGTTTGATGACTCTGATAGTTATGTTTTTGAAAATATGGACGAAAGAAAATTCTCTATGGATGCTGGATTAGGTCTTTCTTATCAAAAGAAAGACTGGAAGATAGGTCTCTCTGGTATGTTTGATGTTCTTGGTAGATCAAAAGGTTATGAGGCTAAAGCGAATATTTCTCGTGTTTTTCGGTATGGTCCGTTATTTTTTGAACCAAGTGCTAGTTTCAGTTATGTTGATAGTAATCATGTAGATTATTATTATGGTGTAAAAGCCAATGAAACAAACGAATTTACAAGGCAATATACAGGGAAATCGGCACTAAACACTACGCTTGGTTTCTCAGTATCTACACCTGTTTTTTTAGGTGGCTTCACACAGGTTGTAATTGATTATACTCTATATGACGCTGCAATAACTGATAGCCCATTAGTTGAGGATGATACTAACCTAGGTATTCGTTTATTATTTAGTAAGTTTTTTTAATGGCTGAATTATGCTTTTTTCTTTCATATTTACCGACATATTTATTGCTTTAGATACAAGCACAAAGCCAACTAACCAAATATACACCTAAAGCAAGCCCCTTTCGGGCGAGTAAGATAGACTAAATTACCGCCGTGATTAATCATAATTAGCCTTAAAAGACTCAAACTAATACCGGATTATATGCCGTTTATCAAAATGAAAGAAATACAGCGTAATGGGCTATTGATTTAGTTAAAAGACCTATGCAAAAGATACCATTAAAGATAAATTAAGAAAGGTTGCTTTTAGCGAGTAATGTTAGGTTTGTAATCATGATTTGGCTAGCGAATTTTAATGAGGGTATCGAGCAAACATTTTGGGTGTACTTAATTACCACGTTTTTTATTACCGTGATAACTTGACTTAGCGTCGCAAGCTAAGCCTTTAAAGTAGCTAGTACCAGAGCTTACTGATTCTTCATGATCAATAGATTAGTAATCAGTTACTTGTTTAAGTTACCTTAACTCACGTTAGCAGTTCAGTTAGCTACTATTAGCGGATAAGCTAATGATAGATAGATAAACCTAACTCTTCTGCAACACTTGCCACAAGGCCCATACCAACCACTGAATTACCAAAGCTATTTAACGGTGGGCTCCAAGTACAAATAACACCATAACCGGGCACAATAGCAACAACACCACCACCAACACCACTTTTTGCCGGTAAGCCGACAGAAAAAGCGAATTCTCCTGATTGATCATACATACCACTAGTCGATAATATCGCATTCACTCTGTGTGCATCTCGTGCCGAACAGATAGCCTTTTTAGTTCTAGGGTCGACGCCTTTATTCGCTAAAAACAGTAAACTGGTTGCTAATTGTTGACAGCTCATTACTATTGAACATTGCGTAAAATAGTGACTTAATACTTCTGGAACTTCAGCTTGTATATTGCCAAAACTCTTCATCAAATAGGCTAGTGCAGCATTACCATTGCCATGAGTAAGCTCTGATTGATAAACGTCATTATCGACGCGGATATTATCATTGCCGGCGAGTTTTCTAACAAATGTGATAAAAGCGAGTTTACTTGCTGAAAAATGACTTGTTAATACATCCGATACTAAGATCGCGCCAGCATTGATAACTGGATTTCGTGGGATACCTTTCTCCCATTCCAACTGAATGATTGAGTTGAAAGGTTGACCCGAAGGTTCCATTCTTACACGTTGCCATAGAGAATCACCCACCCGATTCATCGCCATGACCAAACCAAATACTTTAGAGATACTCTGGATAGAAAAAGCACGTTGATAGTCACCTGCACCAACAACTTTACCATCAATAGTTGCTACTGATATACCGACTAAATCAGGCTTTACCGTGGCTAGCGCAGGAATATAATTAGCTACTTTACCTTGAGTAAAATTATCGTGCTGAGTACCCAGTAATACCTCTAGCTTCTCTTGTAAATCAACAATATTTTTTTTCATCTAATTCGTTACTATTTAGCTGCTTAATATCGCCTATTATGCACCATATAAAGAAGAGGTATAGTCATTAAAATAGACTGATCAAAATTAGTGTTTTTAAGTAAAGTAGGTTTACCTACAAGGTTAATTTATTAATCTATTAACAGGAATTAAGATCACTGTTTTTCACAACACATCGGTCAAACTAATATGATGTCGAAGCAGATCAATCAAGTGCGACATTAAGTTTATTTTTTGTAGTATTTATATCTGACCACATAACTAAACTTGTATAATCACGCATGACTGTCCTAGCTGATTTTATTATTTTTCCTTACATTTAAACTATTCTTTAGTTGAAATTTTACTTTCTACTTTTACAAATTTACTGAAGTCTTATAAAATTTTTTTATGGTTAGGGATCTTAATAAATAGACTTAGCTTTCCTGTTTAGCCAAAAAAATTTACATAGCTATGGAGCCTTTCCTACCATTTGTCAATACACAAGGAACTGGTTTAACTATAGATAT
>JBKEHN010000161.1:0-6604 GCA_046710905.1 Colwellia sp. | reverse complement strand
CCGAAAAATAGCCGAAAAATATAGTCACCTAGCCAGCCTAAACCCGCTTAATTTACTCTGTTAGTCGTATGTACTTAATTTGTTACATGATACCGTTGGTTTAACGCGAAAAAACTAATGAAAAAGTCTCCTTATTTGCATAAGATATAGCGATAAATAATATAGGGATTAAAGATAAAGATGAAAAAAAAATATTTAATAGCTGTAACAGCCGCAACTTTAACATTATCGGCCTGTATGGTAACCAGTGATGGTATAAAATCATCGTCTGAATTGGCTAGTAATAACGCTAGCAGTCGTATGTCACAGCAATCATCCGCCAATAATACCAATAAAGTCTTTAGCCAAAACTACTTATTTAAAGAGTTAGCTAATGGTTTACGTGTATTAGTAGTGAAAACAGACTATCCAGATCTTGTTTCAGTACAAATCCCTGTGTCTGTTGGTGCTCGTGATGAAAACGAAGTCGGTAAAACAGGTTTTGCGCATTTCTTTGAACACATGATGTTTAAAGGCTCGGATAAATTTCCACAAGATATTTATTCTGATCTATTTAAAAATGCTGGCGTTGATAATGGTGCATATACCACTAACGATTACACGAATTACCACTTAGATTTTTCTAAAGACCACCTAGATAAAGTATTAGAGATCCAAGCGGATCACTTTCGAAACCTTAAATACACCGATGCACAATTTAAAACGGAAGCATTAACGGTAAAAGGTGAATACTTAAAAAATAATGCTAGCCCAACGCGAAAGTTATTAGCGGCGGTACGAAAAGAAGCATTTGATAGCCATACCTATAAACATACCACCATGGGATTCTTTGAAGATGTCGAAGCAATGCCGAATCAAATTGCTTACGGTCAAAAGTTTTTTAAACAGTTTTATAAGCCAGAATATGTTTCGTTAGTGATTGTTGGTGATGTTGATCCAGCAGCGACTATGGCGATGGTTGAAAAGTATTGGGGTACTTGGCAAAAAGGTAATTTTGTTAGTGATATTGCACCAGAGCCAAAGCAAGAAGTAGCAAAATATGTCCATGAAAAGTTTGATGGTTTGCCAGGTCATTGGTTATTAGTTTCTTATAAAGGCTCTGATTGGCAACCAAAAGAAAAAGATCGCGCCGCTTTAGATTTAATTGCTGAATTATATTTTTCAAATAACTCAGCATTGTATCAAGAGTTAGTAGTAGATAAGCAGTTGGCGAGTCAAATGTTTAACTACAACCCTGAAACAAAAGATGCGGGCTTACGTCACGTATTCATCAAAGTAAATGATGAAAAATACTTAGCGACTGTCCGTGATGCGGTGAATAATACCTATGCACAAGTACGTACTGAGCTAGTTTCAGCGCAAAAGCTTGATAACTTAAAATCTAATTTAAAATATAGTTTTGTAAATGGCTTAGATTCTTCAGAGTCTATCGCGGCAACACTTGCCAGTTATATGCACTTTGATCGCGATCCTGAAACGATTAACCATTTATATAATAGCTTTGACAATATTTCAGCAGAAGATATTCAGCGCATCGCTAATAAATACTTCATCGATGAAAACCGCACAACGGTAACTTTATCAGCATTAGATAAGATTACTGGCTTTGAACAAGAAGTTGACTTAAACGGCGCTGTTGCAAACATCGAAATGAAAAAGTCTCAACCTAGCGTTGTGCAGTTTTCGGTATTAGATAAAACCAATGACTCGCCGTTGATTGATGTTAACTTCTTATTTTATACCGGTGCTGCAGCAGATCCAGTAGGTAAGAAAGGCGTAGCAGCACTAACCGCGCGCATGTTAACTCAAGGTGGTTCACAAACGCGTAGTTATAAAGAAATCAAGAAAGGTTTATACCCTTTAGCGGGACGTTTTTCGTCTCAGCTTGATAAAGAAATGATGTCGTTTACGGGCCGTATTCACCAAGATAATGCAACACAGTGGTATGCACTTATTAGTGACCAATTATTGAATCCAGGCTGGCGCGAAGATGACTTTAAGCGCCTGAAAAAAGAGTTGATTGATGGTATTAAGTCAGGGCTTAAATCGTCTAATGATGAAGAATTAGGTAAAGAGGTGCTTTATAGCGAACTTTATCAGGGCCATGTGTATGAAAACTTTAATAGTGGTGATTTGTCTGACTTAGCGGCAATTACCATTGAAGATGTTAAAGCTTTCTACAGCAGTCAACTTACGCAAGCTAAGTTAAACGTTGGTATTACGGGCGCTATGCCTAGTGATTTAAAAGCACAGTTAATGACTGACTTAACGGCTTTACCTGTGGGTGATGAAAAACGTTTAACTATTGCTAAAGCCCCTGTTTTAAAAGGCCATCATGCGACTATTATAGAAAAAAATGCGAAATCTACTGCCGTATCTTTTGGTTTTCCAATTGACACTATCCGCAGTGACAAAGACTGGGCGGCGCTTTGGTTAGTGCGTTCATACTTTGGTGAGCATCGTAGTTCTAACAGCTACTTGTATAAACAAATACGTCAAGCGCGTGGTATGAACTATGGTGATTATTCTTATATTGAATATTTTCCACGTGGTATGTACCAAACTAAGCCTGACGCAAACTTAGGCCGTTCAAGTCAGATTTTCCAAGTTTGGTTACGTCCTCTACGTTCAAATAATGATGCACATTTCGCTACACGTGCTGCTTTATTTGAATTGGATAAATTGATTGAAAATGGCATGAGTGAAAAAGACTTTCAGTCAACGCGTAATTATTTAACTAACTATGCACCGCAACTTGTTGCTAGCCAAGACCAGCAGTTAGGTTATGCCCTTGATAGTGAGTTTTATCAAACAGCAGAGTTTGTTAAGTATGTACGTGAGCAGTTTGCCAAGTTATCGTTAGCTGATATTAACCGTGTTATTAAAGAAAACTTACAAACTGATGATATTCATTATGTTTTCATCTCAGGCGATGGTAAAGATATGAAAAAACGTTTGTTGTCTGAACAAGTCTCACCGTTAATCTATAACAGTGATAAACCTGCAGAGTTGTTAGCTACCGATAAAATTATCGAAAGCTACAAGTTAACACTACCGTCTAAAAATGTTGAAGTTATTACGGTAGATAAGGTGTTTAAATAAACCGTAATTATAGAACAGTATTGAATCGACCTTGATAAAACACCACGCTTGCGTGGTGTTTTTATTTTTAATTTGGTTACGCTGCACGTTAACCATTCCATTTACTATAAAGTGTTTACTCATAATCAGTCGTATATGTTTCTTCATAAGTATGTAAGTAAAGTTCAAATAAATTACCAAATGGGTCTTCTAAATAAACTATTTTAGCTTGCTTGCTATCATTGTCTCGATGGTAGCGCATAATGTCCATTCTCACTTTACCGCCAAACTCTTCAGTTCTGGCGATAGCCCTTGCAAAATGATCAGTTTGTAGACAAAAATGGAAAACACCTAATCGAGTAAAATCAACGTTATGACGCTCTTGGTGTTTTTTCATTTCAAACAACTCTACACCAATACCATCCGTTGTTAATAAATGAGCGATATTTAAATCTTTGAAACCTTGGCCAAATACAGCGATACATATTTTTCCTATCGCGCTTTCACGCTCTTCAATAACTTTAGTGTTATTCATTACAATTTTAAGACCAAGCGCTTTGGTATAAAACTCAACTGCTTTATCTATGTTGGCAACCATAAGACCTAGGTGATTCATTTTCACAATATGCTCGAAAAAAGTTGGGCTAATTGTTCGTTGTTCGTTTCGATAAGGTAATTATAGTGAAGGCTATTTATTATGTGAAATCATCAAAATTGATTAATATAATAATTTTTTATAATGAGTTTCTGGAGGTAAACGTAAGCATGGGTAATAGAAATAAAAAGGATAAGAGTAGGCTAATTATTCATCGAGCATTACTTTATTTCATATCTATCTAGTTAACTCTACAGTTTTTCGTAAATGTTATCTTCGAAGTCTCTGATTGAAGCCCATCACTTTTTAGTAACGGGATCGACGATTAAAAAACACAGATATGGTAGCGTTTAACTCTGTATATAGGCATATTTTATTATTAATTTAAGAGTGGAGAACACTTTTATTTACTTAGATTGTCTAAGGACAATATTGTAATGCTAAGTCGCTTTGTGCCTGTAAATAGCTATTAATTTTATGGTGTTCAGGGCTCCAACCTTGTAAAAAACGGTGAAAATCAGCATTAGAAAAACTGTATAACTTACGCCATTCTTTTTCTAATTCGGAATAGTTAATGTTCTGCTGATATTCAATACATGCCAGCCTTAATTTTTTAATCGTTGTTTTCTTATTTTTAAGTCAAAGGAACCACTTAGAGGAACTGAATTACTATCAATAATGAACAGGTTAAAAGATATGAACACACTCATCTACTTTAACGTTTTCAAGCAGACTTGGTGCTGGCGGATACAGTGTCATTATTACTCATCAAATCGCTATTTTTACTATTCGTCTACGTGTATTAACTATTTTTGTAAGCACTATCATTCATCGGAATTAACGGCGGCTTAATGGCCTATGTTAGAAAGCAATAGATAATGCTCATTTGTCATTAAGCGCCTTTACTGTAGCTCAAATTTATCAGCATCTAAAAAGGCAGGGAAGTGCTGTTTGAATTGCTCAAGCTTACTAAAATCGAGCTGTGTGGTAATTATCTGTTGCTTATTGTCAGCGGCAGAAACAATGCTATCACCGGTAAAATTGATGATTGTGGTACCACCAGAGTGAGGGGTTTTTCTACCATCTTCTCCAATACGATTCACACCGACAACAAAGGTTTGATTCTCCATTGCTCGTGCTTTTAATAAAGTATCCCAGACATTACGTCGCGCCGCAGGCCAATTAGCGACATTGACCATAAGATCATAATCTTGACAATTTCTAGACCAAACGGGAAAACGTAAATCATAACAAACCAAGGGTAGTATTTTGATGCCGTTAATGGTGATTATTTTTCTGTTTTGGCCTTGTTCAACATAGTCTTGTTCTTTACCCAAACGAAATAAATGACGTTTGTCGTACTGTTTAACGGTGCCACTAGCAAAGACCCAATAAAAGCGATTCACCTTTTTATCGTTTTGACTGACTAAAACACTGCCCGCAACGACGCAGTGATATTGTTGTGCTATTTTCTTTAGCCAGGCTAAAGCAAGACCGCCATCTTCGGACTCTTGTACGTCACTGTTATTAATACAAAAACCAGTCGAAAATGTTTCGGGTAATAATAATAAGTCGACAGCTGCATTGTCAATAAAATGCTGTTCAATGAGTTGTTCTAAATGATTAAAATTAGCTTGTTGATCTAACCATTGAATATCGTATTGCACTGCGGCTATGGTTAAAGTTGACATAATATTTCCGCTGCTTTAAGTAAACTATCGTCATTTTTAGCAAAACAAAGTCGGATAACTTTATTATTTTGATGATAAGCCTCTCGTTGCTCTGCTGGGTAAAATGGACTGAGGGGAATGCTGGCAACGCCTATTTCCTTGGTTAACCATTGACAAAAATCACGATCATTAAGTACTGATATTGCTGAATAATCTAATAATAAAAAATACGTACCTTGTGAAGGCAGTAGGGTAAAACGAGAGTCTTTTAGTGCATTAATGAGCAGGTCTCTTTTTTGCTGATAGAAACTTGCTAAGGCGGTGATATGCGTTGGTTGTTCTTTTAACATTTGCGCAATAGCTATTTGTGCTGGCGTAAATGAGCAAAAGGTAACGTATTGATGAATTTTTCTAAATTCAGCCATAAGGGTATCGGGTGCGGCGCAATAACCCATTTTCCAGCCAGTACAATGAAAGGTTTTACCAAAACTAGAAACAACAAAGGCGCGTTTAAATAACTCAGGGTAACGTAAAACACTCTCATGGCGTAAGCCGTCAAAGGTCATGTGTTCGTAAACTTCGTCGCTAATGACATATAAACTATACTGCTCAACCAACGTTTGTAGCGTACTCAAATCTGATTGACTCAATATTGAGCCTGTTGGATTGTGTGGGCTGTTGATAATAATCGCGCGTGTTTTTGCATTGATGCTTTGTTCTACTAAGGCCCAGTTTATTGCATAACTTGGCGCATTAAGTGCAATATGACGACAAATTCCGCCAGCAAGTTCAATGGCAGGCTCATAAGAATCGTAGGCAGGGTCAAAAATAATTACTTCATCATCTTGGCGTACCAGGGTTTGTATCGCTACCCATAATGCTTCGGTAGCGCCTGAGGTAATAGTAACGTTGTTGAGTCCATCGAGCTTTTGCTCATTGGTTAAATGCGTTTGATACTGCCTATGTATCATGTTGGAAATTTCAGTTAACAGATCAGGCAGACCGTTTGAGGGGGAATATTGATTTTTACCTTCACTGATGGCTTGATTAATTTTATCTTTCAAAAAAGTAGGAGTATCAAACTCAGGAAAGCCTTGAGATAAATTAATGGCTTGATACTGATTAGCCATTATCGACATTTCAGTAAAAATACTAATTTCTAGCTTGGGCAGTTTACTGATAAAAGTAGATGACACAAAAGACTCCCTTGATTACTTTGATTAGCTACGTATTGTTTAACTAGACCTTGTTTAACTAG
>JBKEHN010000160.1:0-6722 GCA_046710905.1 Colwellia sp. | reverse complement strand
AATAGTAACCAATACGCTTATTATGTCCTTTGTAAATAACAAACTCTATATTTTATGATAATCATCAATGATTTGAGGTCTCTTATCAATAGTTATGCGGTTCTTAATAAACCCAATATGCTTGTTCATCTTTTTAACGTAAGTCTCTAAATAATTGTCCCATATATAGATTATCGAGCAAATATTATGGAAGATAGTTTAATGGCTAATATAGGCGTTTTCTTGTTCCCTAAGCCAACCTCATATCTGCTAAGGACTTCACTTTTATTTACTCTTTGAGTGAATTAACTCGACAAGAATTATTGTCACTTTATTGATTTATAGTAGATATCCATTGCTCATCTGAGAACACATGAGCTTGGTTAACCGATAAACTTGCTCAGCTATGTTAGGAATTCCCAACTATTTTTTTAGCTGCTGGTTATTTTAATTTGACTCACACCAGCTTTATTTCGCGCATAAATCTGGCATCGTTATTCGTAGGTCAGTTGGTTATCTGTTTTCATTGTTGCATCTCTTGTCGGCGAATAAACGGTAAGCATATATTCAGCTGACCATTTTCTCTACTATTTAAATTAGGTACTAATTGTTTAAATAAAAGTCTTGCTATTAGTCGATTAAAAGTTTTTATTAATTAAATAACAAATCAGTGGCTTAGTTAACATTAAATTATTTTTACTACGTTACATCATGAAGCAGCTTACTATCTCTGTTTAAGTTATCTGAAGGGAGATTATTTTAAACTAGCTCAAATTACAATATTAGTTAGATAGCCACTAAAAATAATAATGATTTTAATCTATTTGAGTTTAATTCCTCGTGGTTTATTGATATAGCGGTGAAGCTGTAAAGTAGAATAATAGGTAAACATATTCATAAAAGCCATAATATATCACTGCTTGTGTATCATATTGTAGGGTGATATCTATAGATAATTGGAAAAAAATAAAAAAATCGTGTCAAAAAAATAAAAAAGGTATGAGGTAGTATTTCTTGAAGTTGTAATAAACCATGTTTATTTTTAGTTCAGTCAGTACGAATATATAGCAAAAAAACAGTTGAAATAATATAAATCATTACAGGGAGATAAGCTTTAAAAATGCATTGAGTAAGAAGGTAACTTTTATTGAGGAAATTGAGGACAGATTGTTACTTTATCACAACGGTACGAAAATATAGAAATTAACATATTATAAGGAGTTATTTAAAAAGCAAGGAAGGATTTGTACAAGGAGTTACATAAACTGAATTTTAAATATGAACCTAGTAGAATTAATCGCTGCGGGTAGGATTTTAATTAAATTTATGTTTATGAAAGAGATAATTATTCGCTTGTTCATCATACTTAATTATAAATAAATTTGACTTACTACGAAGATGTTAGTAAAACATACATCTACAAAATTTATGTCCCTTAAATTAAGATTTTAAATTAATCTAAATTTAAGTAATTTTGCTAGTATGAAAATATATTTTTTTATTAGTCTATTATTTATGGTCACGTTATAACATCATGTTGTAGCCTTATTTTTAGAGATAGCTTAATAAAAAATATATAGTATCATCTTTTAAAGTCTCACCTTGACAGGCACGTCGTCATTTGGGAGTATTGGTTGGTTGTATTCATAATAAGTTACATTTAAAACACGACAGACTTTTATATTTGCGGTAACAAATTTTTTGTTATCAAAATTAAAACAGCAATGGTTGGGAACTATGTCCAAAGTAAGTAAGAAAAGCCTCATCGCCACAGCGATAGTTGGCGTACTAGCACTAGCAGGTAGTAATATCGCTGCTGCTGATGCATTAACAGACCTTCAAAAAGCTGAAGCTAAAATCTTCAAGCAATCAAAGAAATCACAAGCTAAAATTAATAGTATTTACGAACAAACTCAAGATCTTCTTGGTGAGTACCGTAATACTGTTGATGAAGCTGATGTATTACGTGGTTATAACGATCATGTTCAACGTATGGTTGATGATCAAAAAGTTAATGTTATCTCTTTACAAAGACAAATTGATGGCATCGATAAAATCAAACAAGGTGTTGTACCGCTAATGTACAAAATGATTGACGCACTCGAGTCATTCATTGAATTAGATGTACCAATGAACATTGAACGTCGTAAAGAACGTGTTGCTAATCTTCGCTCTACTATGGAAGACTCAAACGTAACTGTTTCTGAGCAATTTCGTTTAGTACTTGAAGCGTATGAGATTGAAGCGGGTTACGGTACTATATTTGATGCTTACCAAGGTGAAATTGATTTAGGCGATCGTAAACTAACTGCTGACTTCGTTCATATGGGACGTGTTGCTTTTGTTGCACAATCATTAGATGCTAAGCATTCTTGGTTATGGAACAATAATACTCGTGCATGGGTAGAGTTAGATGATGAGTATTTAAAACCTATTACTGATGCTGTTCGTATGGCACGTAAGCAACTTCCAGCAGACTTAACTAAATTACCAGTATTTGCAGCAGGAGCAAAATAATGAAAAAACTTATTAATTTTGTATTGCTAGCAGCGTCGATGACGACTGGTTTCGTAGCAACTACACAAGCAAATCAATTAGATGATTTACTCAAGCAAGTAAAAGCTGACCGTGTATCAGAAGCTAAGCTTGATAAAAAACGCGAAGCTCAGTTTTTATCTGCACGTGCTGATAAAAGTGCTTTATTAAATAAAGCAACAAAAGAATTAGCAGACCAAAATGTTCGTAACAAACGCTTAACTAAAGACTATGCTGCTAATGAAATATTATTAGCGCAAAAAGAACTTGAATTAAGTAATGCTACCGGTACTTTAGGTGAAATGTTTGGTGTTTCACGTGCAGCAGCCGCTAGTGCATTTGGTCAAATTAGTACTTCAATTGTAAGTGCTGAGTTTCCTAACCGTGGTGAAACGCTTAACCGTATCGCAAACGCAAAAGAAATTCCAGGCTTAGCAGATTTAGAAGAGTTGTGGTTTGCTTTACAAACTGAAATGACAGAATCAGGTAAAATTTCTCAGTTTAGTGTTGATGTAACTAATCTAGATGGGACTAAATCTACTGAAACGATCACTCGTATTGGTACGTTTAACCTGGTATCAGCTAACGGTTACTTAACTTACAACGATGAAGTAGGTCAAGTTCAACCTTTACCTAAGCAACCTGCAGGTTATATAACTGGAACAGCATCAAATTTCTTTGCTACTGACTCAGGTTATAGCGCTGTTTATATCGATCCTTCACGTGGTGGTATCTTATCTTTAGAAACACGTAAGAAGACTGTAGAAGAGTTCTTCCACGAAGGTAAAGAAGTTGGTTACGCAATTACAGTACTATTAATTGTTGGTCTTCTAATTGCCCTTGAACGTATGATTGTTCTAGGTGGCATGAGCAGCAAAATTAAAGCTCAAGAGAAAAATCTTGATAAGCCAAATGAAAACAATCCTCTAGGTCGTTTACTTAAAGTTTTCTACGATAACCAATCAGTAGATGCTGAAACGTTAGAACTTAAACTTGATGAAGCTATCCTTCGTGAAACACCAAAAGTTGACCGCGGTGTAAACTTAATCAAAATGTTTGCTGCTATTGCCCCGCTTATGGGTCTGTTAGGTACAGTAATCGGTATGATTATGACCTTCCAAACGATTACGTTGTTTGGTACTGGTGACCCGAAGATTATGGCTGGTAACATATCATTAGCGCTTGTAACTACTGCATTAGGTTTGATTTGTGCATTACCACTTATCTTAATCCACTCAATTGTTGCTGGTAAGAGTAAGTCTGTATTACAAAAATTAGACGAGCAAAGCGCCGGTTTAATTGCTGCTATCGCAGAGAAGGGGTCTAAATAATGTTATTCCTGATAGAGCTTTGGGAATCTGTCAGGGGTTTTATTGCGACAGGTGGTAACGTACTTTACGTTGTAGCCTTCGCACTCTTATTGATGTGGATTTTGATGATAGAACGTTTTTGGTTCTTAACATCAGTCTACCCAATTATGAGAGATGATATCATCTCTCGTTGGGATGCTCGCCAAGATACAACATCTTGGTATGCACATCGAATAAGAGAGACTTGGATCTCCGAAGCAGACGAGTTACTTGAAAAGCGTATGATAACCATTAGAACCTTAGTGGCAATGTGTCCTCTTATCGGTTTACTGGGAACAGTAACAGGTATGATAGGCGTATTTGAAGTTATGGCTGAACAAGGTACTGGTAATCCGCGTCTAATGGCCGCTGGTATATCGCAAGCAACGATTCCGACTATGGCCGGTATGGTAGCTGCATTATCAGGTGTGTTCTTTAGTTCAAGATTAGACGCTAAAGTTAAACTAGCAAAGGCTAAACTGGTTGACAGTTTACCTCACCACTAGAGAGATATATTCATGGCACGTAAAAAAATCCGTGAGGACGACGAAGCAGTTATTGATATGACACCGATGCTTGACATTGTGTTTATCATGCTGATCTTTTTCATCGTAACCACTTCATTTGTAAAAGAAGCTGGTATTGAAGTAAATAAACCTAAAGCGGCTAATCAAACTAAGCAAAAAAATGCCAATATCTTTGTTGCAATAAAAGATAATGGCGAAATTTGGTTAGATAAAGGTCGAGTTGATATTGAACGTGTTGGCGCAAGAATTGAAAAATTACTTGCTGAGCAACCTACCGATGTTGTAATCATTCAAGCTGACAAAGACGCCAAACACGGTGTGGTTGTTAAAGTAATGGATGCAATTAAAGAGGCTGGTATAGATCGTATTTCTATCGCGGCTGCGAAGGGGTAAGATATGGTTCGCTTTTTAGTATCAGTACTACTAGGCGTTGTAGTTACATTTGGTTTATTTGCTTTTATGGCTTTCCTTGTTTCTAGCGGTGATAGAAACAAAGAAGAACAATTAGAAAATATTATCGTAGAAGTAAATACTACGCCGCCAAAGTCTGCAGCCGAACAGCGTCGACGTGTACCGCCGCCGCCACCACCGCCGCCAAAAGCGCCGCCTAAACAGCAAACACCAGAGCCTGAATCCAGTAATAATACTGGAGGTTTAAACTTCAATATGCCAGGTGTAAAAATGTCAGGTGCATCAACAGGCTTAAGTGCTCCAGGTGCTGGTATGGGACGTGATGGCGATGCAACACCAATTGTTCGTATCGAGCCTAAGTATCCAATACAAGCTGCTCGAGATGGTAAGGAAGGTTATGTTATTCTTTCTTTTTCCATCAATAAAATTGGTGGTGTTGAGGATGTTACAGTTATAGAAGCTAAACCTAAACGTGTGTTTGATAAAGAAGCTAAACGCGCACTTAGAAAGTGGAAATATAAGCCAAAAGTTGTTGATGGTGTACCTTTAGTACAAACAGGTTTAACAGTTCAACTTGACTTCAAAATGGGAGGTAATTAGTTATGTTTAATAAATTAGTGTTTAAAAACTTAAAACTTAAAAAACTATCAACTTCTCTTGTTGTTGTTGCTACATTACTAGTTGCGCAAGCACCTTTTGCAAATTATGCAGAAGCTGCTGGCGCTGAGCAAGCTGAAAAAAAGAAAAAACGTCCTACGCAACTAGTTGGTCCTCGTGTTGGTAAAAAAGTACAGAAAGCTTTTGAATCTTATCAGATTGATGATATTAAAGGTGCTTTAGTTATTCTATTGGACATTGATGCATCAAAAGACTATGACCAAGCTTATGTAGCGCGTATGGTTGCTGTAATGTATGCAACTTTAGGTGACAATGAGCAAAAAACTATTGAGTATCTTAAAAAAGCTATAGCGCCTGATATACTTAATGAAGTCGATCAAAGTGAGTCTTTAAAGTTGTTGGGTGACATGCAAATGCAAACCAAGGACTTTGAAGGGGCTCTAGAGACTTATTATGCTTGGATGGAGTTTTCAGGTAAAAGTGATGGTCAAACTTATATCAAAATTGCTAATTCGTATTACTCGTTAAAGCAATTAGATAAAGTCATTGAACCAGCTAATAACGCAATTGTCGCCTTTGGTGATAAGCAGAATCAAAACCCTTATATATTAAAGATTACGTCCTACTATGAACGTAAAATGTATAAAGAAGCTATTGGGGTTTTAGAGACTGTAATACAGCTTTTTCCTGACAAAAAGCAGTGGTGGACACAACTACCAATGTTTTATTTATTAGTTGAAGATTATGATAAAGCAACACAAACGCTTGATTTAGCTTATAAACTTGGTCACTTGGATAAAGAAAGTCAAATTAAAACATTAGCAAGTTTATACTCACAAAGCGAAGCGCCATATAAAGCGGCTAAGTTGCTAGAGAAACATATTGCTTCTGGTCTAGTTAAGCGTGATGATAAAAATATCGCCACATTAGCGAACACTTGGCATTCTGCACAGCATATTGATAAAGCGGCAAGTTATTATGGTGAATTAGCCAAAATGACAACTAATGCTAAGCATTATCGTAAACAAGGTATGTTGTTAAAACAAGATGAACAATTTGCTAAAGCTGTTGTTGCTTTAAATAAAGCGATTGAACTTGGCGTTTCTAAACAAGGCCGAATTCATATGAGTATCGCAGAATCGTACTTTTATCTAGAAAAGTACAAGAAAGCATACGCAGCTATTCAAAAAGCAATGAAAGATCCTGGTACTCGTAAGTCTGCCAAGGGTTGGAAAAGCTTTATTATTGACACAGCTAAAAGAAAAAAAGTTACTATTTAATATTGGCTGATTTAGCCAATTAA
>JBKEHN010000159.1:0-6792 GCA_046710905.1 Colwellia sp. | reverse complement strand
TGGAGTAGCCAAAATAATTCCTATTATTATAAGTAACTAAGTACTTACTTATTATTTCTATCAAGTTTAGCTTCTTTTTCAAGCTTTTTTTGAATACGTTGACGCTTTAGTGGCGATAAGTAATCAACAAATAAAATACCATTTAAATGGTCAATTTCATGTTGTATACAAATGCTCTGTAATTCAGTCACGTTTAAGGTGAATTCTTTACCGTGACGGTCAAGTGCTTTGACAGTGCAGGCATTGTGACGGTCCACTTTGGCATAAGTGCCAGGTACAGATAAGCAACCTTCTTCATTAATAGATATTTCGTCACTAGTAGTTATAATTTCAGGATTGATAAATATTAAGGGCTGATCGTTATTTTCAGAGGTATCCATTACAACAAGACGTTGATGAATATCGACTTGGGTAGCGGCAAGGCCAACGCCTTTTTCTTCATACATAGTTGCCAACATATCGTCTATAATTATAGCCGTGGCATTAGTGATATCAGTAAGTGGCTGCGCTTTTTTTCTTAAACGCGGATCTGGAAAACGTAATACAGTTAAAATAGTCATATTTTGATAAAAGAATTAGCGATAATTCACCTAGAATGTTATGTTTTAATTATATACTCAAGTAACTGTAACTGAAACCTGCATTTTTAAGTCACTCGATATAACTAATATTTATAGTGCGTTACAGCAATAAGCACTAAAAAGGAACGAGCTATATGCTTAAAAAAATAATACTATCACTATCTTTGCTGTCTTTTCCATCGCTAGCTATTGCCGATGAAATAAAACTTATTGATGGCGCACCTAAAACACATATAGTAGTGAAGGGAGATACTTTATGGGATATTTCAGCACTTTTTCTTCAGCAACCTTGGTTATGGCCTAAGCTGTGGCGTTTAAACCCAGAGATCAATAACCCACACTTAATTTATCCAGGTGATATCTTAAAGCTTGTTTTTGATGAAAATGGTGAGCCAATACTTGTTGTAGCACCAATAAAAGCGGTAAAACCAAGTTATAAGTGGTCGCCTAAGATTCGCCAAGAGAAAACTAAAAATTCTGCTATTACTTTATTACCTTTAGAGGTAATTGCACCCTTTCTTAGATATGACAACTTATTTACTGAAGATGAGCTAGAGAAATCACCTCATATTATTGGTAGTGATGAAGGCTACCGAATGACAACGCATGACTTCAAAGTTTATGTTAATGCGGATTTAGAGCTTGCTCAAAGTTATGCGATTTATGATAAAGGTGAGGAACTTTTTGACCCTGAAACAGGTGATTCTTTAGGTTTTTATGTCAACTTGGTTGGTACTGGGCAAGTATTAAAACGTGGTGATATTGAAAATGATGTGCCTTCTACTATGAATATTGGCTCTGTGAAAAGAGAAATACAGGTAGGAAATTATGTAGTCCCCGTTAATGATGGACAGTTATTACCATCTGTTTTTTCTATGAAAGCTGCTAGTGCAAGCCTTCGTGGACTAATTGTTAAGGCAATCAGCAATGGTCGTGAATTCTCTAAGTTTGAAGTTGTTATGATTAACCGTGGTATTGAGCATAATGTCACTGTAGGTAATGTTATGGCGATAAAGCGGACAAGCCCAGCTGTTGTTAATACCGATAATGGACCTGCTTATAGTGTAGAAACGTCTCGTTGGAATAATATAACAGGTAGTGATTATAAAATGCCAGAAGAGCAGTTAGGAAAATTAATGGTTTTTAAGGTTTACCAAAAAGCAAGTATGGCACTTATTCTCAATACCCAGAAGCCTGCTAGAATAAATGATTTAATTACCGCACCAGAATAATAGACTGTTAAATCTTTTATTTTTCAACTTTATTGAAGAAAAAATAAAACCTATACCTGTTCCTTCTGAGTTTTCATCTTTAGATGGAACGGATACATAACTTGTTCTTAAGGAGAAGACAAGTAATGATTAATAGTAGTAAAAATAATATAGAATATTGGTTAGCTTTAAAGCTTGTTCCTCGGTTAGCCATTCACAAAAAAATGGCGTTTGTTGAAACCTATGGTTTAAAAGCGCTATTTTCGTTAGGCAACACCCCCTCTGTACTTAGTTCAGCTAATAATCTAAGTGTCAAACAACTTTACGCTTTTCATCATCCAGACAGACAAAAAATAGCGCAAATTATTCAAGCAAGTGCCGCATGTAATAGTGTCATAATTTGCTTTGACGATCCTTGCTATCCACAATTACTCAAGCAAATTTATGACCCACCATTAGTAATATTTGTCCAGGGAAATACACTCTTACTCAATACGCCACAATTAGCGGTCGTTGGCAGCCGTGCTGCTAGTGCAGGAGGTAGGGAAACAGCATTCACATTATGCCAAAAAATGGTGCAACTAAATTTTGTTATCACCAGTGGATTAGCACTTGGGATTGATGCTGCGGCTCATCGTGGCGCTCTAAGTCAATCAGCGAGTACCATCGCAGTAGTTGCTACCGGGTTAGACCAAGTATATCCCGCTAGACATTTATCTTTGGCTCAACAAATAAAAGCGTCAAGAGGGGCTATTATTAGTGAGTTTATACCTGGTACGCAAGCTAGAGCTGGACATTTTCCAAAAAGAAATCGTCTTATTAGTGGTTTAAGCTTAGGAGTCTTAGTGGTAGAGGCAGAGTTAAAAAGTGGCTCCTTAATTACAGCACGCTGTGCGCTTGAACAAAATAGAGAAGTATTTGCAATTCCTAGTTCTATTGCAAATAAACAAGCTAAAGGGTGTCACTGGTTAATTAAGCAAGGCGCTAAACTTGTTGAGCAATGTGCCGATATCATAGATGAGTTCGCTTTTGATGATAAAGCTAGTCTACACTTAAAGTGTAGTCAACAGACTTTAAAATTATTAGAACAAGGCGATCACAAAACAGAGGATGAAATAAATCAAAAAGGCTTGTGCAACGATGAATTGTTGGCTAGTGTAGGTTTTGAAATCACTCCTGTAGATAAAGTAGTTTCACGGAGCGGGCTTCCCGTAGAGGAAGTGTTAATTAGGTTAACAATGCTTGAGCTAAGTAGTCTGATATCGGCGGTACCCGGTGGCTACATTAGAACGCAATAAAGGGGCTAATTATGTTCGACATCTTAATGTATCTTTTTGAAACGTATATCCAAAATGAAGCAGAGGTGATGGTGGATCATGAGCTGTTAACCGATGAGTTAACGCGCGCAGGCTTTCATCAGGATGAAATATATAAAGCATTAAATTGGCTTGAAAAACTTACCGCGTTGCAAGACACAGATGCCTACCCTTACCTTACTCGTGTAGGAAGTAAGTCGGTACGTATATATACTAACGAAGAAATGCAATTACTTGACACGCCAAGCCGTGGTTTTATCTTATTTCTAGAGCAAGTTAATGTGCTTGATTTTACTACGCGCGAAATGGTAATTGATAGAGTGATGGAACTTGATACTAAGTACTTCTCTATGGAGGATCTTAAATGGGTTATTCTAATGGTATTATTTAATGTACCCGGTAAAGAGTCGGCTTACTCCCAATTAGAAGACTTAATTTTTGAAGAACAAGAAGGTCCATTGCATTAAGAATAGCCTAGGCTAGTTAATGAATAACTAATCACATTAACTAGCCCTTCCTCTACATATTGTTCAGGAAAATTTTGTGGCATAATAGTGCTATATTTATTTTATGGGCAATTTTCAATAATGTCTGAATCAGATAAAGTTCTTTTTACTCATCACGAACATGCTTTACAAAAAGAGTATCAAGTGTGTCCTGAATGCGACTCAGAATTGTCCATTAAGCATGGTAAATCAGGGGCTTTTTTAGGTTGTATAAATTATCCTAATTGTCAATATACCCGCGCAGTGACTGAACAAAAACGTGTTAAAGATAAAGCGCTACCAGGAAGTGAATGTCCATTATGCTCTCATGTATTAGCGGTCAAACAAGGTCGTTATGGTATGTTTATTGGTTGTAGTAATTTCCCCGAATGCCATCATATTGAGCATGAGGCGCAAGAGATCATACAGAATGTAGTGTGTCCAAGTTGTAAAAAAAGCTCATTGCAAGAAAAGACTAGTCGATTTGGCAAGAAGTTTTATTCTTGTGATGCTTATCCAAAGTGTAAGTTTGTCGTTAATCATTTACCAGTTGCAGGTTACTGTGAAAAATGTCAATTTCCTCTTTTGTTAAAAAGAAATATGGCTGCGGGAATTAAATACCAGTGTGCAGATAAAAAGTGTTCTCATATGCAAAAATCATAACGAATATGAAATTATAGATATAAAAAAGACGCCTTTACTACAGATATAATAGGCATCTTTTTATTTTAACTTACTAATTCAAAAGATTTATTAGCTTTGTTTTTCTAAATAGTTTTTTGCGAAATTACTCAAGTCCGGAAACGCTTGCTTACACAGGATATCCGCTAAACGTTGTAAACGCTCTGCAAGTTGTAATTCATTATTGCCACTGACATTTATATGTCCCATTTTACGACCTACACGTTTACCTTTTTTGTACCAATGAATAGTAGCACTAGGTATAGCAAGCACCCCATTAGGCACAGTATCTTCACCAATAATATTGACCATTGCTGTTGGACGAATAAGCGCGGTACTACCTAAAGGTAAATCACAGATCGCTCTTAAATGATTTTCAAACTGACAAGTGTCAGCACCTTGCTGGGTCCAATGTCCTGAATTATGGACTCTTGGTGCAATTTCATTAACTAAGAGTTGCTCACCCACTTGAAAGAATTCAATTGCCATAACACCAACATAGTTGAGCTTATCTGACAACGCCTTAAATACAGTATTGGCTTGTTGCTGCAGTTGTGTATCAATAGGAGCAGCAACAGAGACACTTAAAATGCCATTAGTATGATGATTTTCAGTTAATGGATAAACTACTACATCACCATTGATACCACGAACACCTACGAGGGAAACTTCGCGATCAAAAGGTACCATTTGCTCAGCAACAATACTTTGCTTAATAATTGTTTTTGAATTATCAAGAAAATTAGCCATATCTTGCCAGATTATATCGGCATCAGCAGCTGACTTTAATCGCCATTGCCCTTTTCCGTCATATCCTTCAAGTGCTGTTTTAAAGATAAGAGGTAAAGATAAGTGTTCAATTGCTTTATCAAAATCTATTCTAGCGTTAACAAAATAATGTTTGGCATTGGCAGCATTACAAGATTCAAGTAATGCTTTTTCTAATCTTCTATCGCCACCAATTTTAATAGCATTACTTGTTGGGTATAACTTACCTGATTGCTCACACTCAGCAAGTATGTCATGGGCAACATGCTCAAACTCAGCTGTTATGACATCAGCATTTTTAATACCTGTTTCTAAATCGCTACAAATATATTTAGGAGCCAGTGGTTGTAAAACTTTATTAGTTAAAACATCGAGAGCTTTAACATCCAAGTTTAAAGGTGTGCCCGCTAATTCCATCATTCGAGCTAATTGACCTGCGCCAAGTACGAGAACTTTATTCATGAGGGTTTTTATTCTGCCGGATTTGGGTTAGCAAGTATAGTTTCGGTCTGCTTTTGACGAAACTCTTCGATATTTTTTTGGATCTCAGCGTTATAAGTACCAATAATTTGTGCTGCAAGTAATCCCGCGTTAGCTGCACCAGCATTGCCAATCGCTAATGTACCTACTGCAATACCTTTTGGCATTTGTACAATAGATAATAAAGAGTCTTGGCCATTCAGTGCTTTAGATTGCACCGGAACACCTAAAACAGGTAAAGGGGTATAAGCGGCTGCCATTCCAGGTAAATGCGCTGCGCCACCAGCACCTGCGATAATAACCTTAATACCTCTATCTTTTGCACTTTCGGCATATTCGGCAAGTAGGTGAGGAGTACGGTGTGCAGAAACGACTTTGGTTTCGTACTTTACACCTAAAGAATCAAGCATTTCTGCGGTGTGTTGCATTGTTGGCCAATCTGATTTTGATCCCATGATGATACCGACTGTCATGAATTTATGCCCTTTAAAAGTATAGAATATTCTTCGTATATGAAGAAAGTAAAAATAGAGCTGTAATTATAACCTTGTTTAACGAAATACGGAATATAGAACTTTTCTATCGATAAATTAATCTACCATTAGGCGTTTATGAGTAGTGTTTGCTAATATTGTCTGTAATTGATTAATTAATAGAAGGGCGATCTATGAGCAAAGAAAATATAGTTGATGCTTTTAACCGGGGGGGTATAATTGCTTATCCGACGGAAGCAGTCTTTGGTCTCGGCTGTGACCCTGACAATGAAGAATCACTTAAGCGCTTGTTACAATTAAAAGCAAGGTCTGCTGATAAGGGGTTGATTCTGCTCGCAGGAAGCTACGATCAATTACTTCCTTATATCGACGATAGTAAAATCCCTGAAGATAAGCGTATTACCGTATTATCAAGATGGCCTAATGGCATCACCCAGCTAATACCTAAAAATAATACAATCTCACTATTATTATCAGGACGATTTGACACTATTGCTGTAAGAATTACCAGTCAACCCGATGTAGTTGCCTTGTGCAAACAAACAAATAAACCCATAGTTTCAACCAGTGCTAATTTATCTGGGCAAGAACCCGCAAAAACATGGCAGACATTAGATATCAGGTTATCTAATCAAGTAGACTTTATAGTTGAAGGGACTACTTTAGGTTATACGTCACCATCAAAGATTATTGAAGCGTTGTCAGGTAAAGTCATCAGAAGTTAAATAAGCGGTCATAATCGATGAAAGTTGAGAGAATATCACTGCTAGTTTATT
>JBKEHN010000158.1:0-6888 GCA_046710905.1 Colwellia sp. | reverse complement strand
CCGCGCTTTGGCATCCTGAAATATGTAGTGGCATACACACCATGATGGTATTAAAACAAGCTGTTTTGTTAACACACGCCTTACCTGTTCAACAAAGTGATCATAAAACGGCAGTGCGTTTTGCTGCTCTGTGCCACGATTTAGGTAAAGGCGTTACCTTAGATAACTTATGGCCCAGCCATAAAGGCCATGAAAAAGCCGGTTTACCTTTGGTTGAAAAAATCTGTCAGCAACTAAAAGTACCATCATACTACAAACAACTTGCTTTGAAAGTATGTGAATTTCATCTACATTGTCATAAAGCCTTTGACCTTAAAGCCAGCACTTTGTTAAAAATGTTTGACCAACTCGATATTTGGCGAAAACCTGAAGAATTTGAATTATTTTTAATGGCGTGTAAGGCTGATTATTTAGGTCGTTTAGGTTTTGATAATCGCCCTTACCCACAAGAACAGTATTTGAAAGCCGCAGTAAAAGCAGCACGACAAGTAACAGCCAAAGCTTTTGTTGAGCAAGGCTTACAAGGACCGGCTATAAAAGAGGCGATGGCTGCAGCAAGGTTAAACGCTATGGTGAAAATTAAAGCCGACTCTGCGCACTTAAATCCGACCCCGCTGTAAATCTTTCTCATGTAGCTTAGCTGACACTATTAGCTAAACTACATGGATAAAAAAGATAATTAAAATCTCAATATACACATGACAAAATCATGCAGAAAAAGCTTAGTTTTACTTAAATTCTGGCTTATCTATCGTTCTAAAGGTGAGGTTTATTCGCGCTTCAGATACTTTTTTGGTCGGGGGTAAACGGTGTAACCAATGTTGTTGTGTAGCGCCTTTCATCACTAACAAACTGCCGGGTTTAAGTTGCAAAGGAACAACTTGTTTGGAAAGTTTATGTTTAAAAGCAAATTTTCGCTCCGCACCAAAGCTTAACGAGGCAATAGCGCCATACTCTTTCAAATCAGCCTCACCATCACTATGCCAAGCCATACCCTCTGCACCTGAATGATAAAGGTTTAATAGACATGAGTTATAAGTTTCATTACTGTGCTGTTCAACTAACTGTTTGAGTATTAATAGCTCGTTAGTAAACGGGATTGAATGCCTAGTGACACCTGAATAACTATAGGCAAAGGGTTTACCGTCAAGCGTATCAGCGCACCAAGCAACTTTTCTTTTCGTTTCAATGATTTTACCTAACACAAAAGCTTGATCGCAACGCCAAGCAATAGTGTTAAATAATCGCTCAAAGTAATAGTCACTATCACTCAATGGCATAATTTCGCCGTGGTAATTAACGACACCGTCACTAGGTAAAATATTAATCGGCTCATCGAGCAAAGCAGAAAATAAATCCATCATTATATAAAAGAGCCTTAACCATTTTTACTAACATAGAGAGTAACCTAGATAATAACTAGGTATGAACTATCTACTACCCCAAGGATTAGTAGGACCCGTTCTAGCAGAGCGTTCTCGGGTTTTTTCCGCTGTTTTTATACGAATTTCTTCAGCATTCTCAAGACTCAGCTCTTTAGGTGGTCTTTGCTCTAATCCTGCTGGCACAATACGATCACGTGGTGGCAATTCAAAATTAGCATCATCCGCTTTAGGCAAGCTGTTATATTGATACATGAAAAAGGCTTCTACTTTTTCTTGTGCCCATGAAGTTTTTTTCAAAAACTTTAAGCTCGACTCAATACTAGCATTTTGCTTAAAGCAGTTTAGGTTCATGTAAGCTGATAAAATTTCGAAACCATAATGGTCAACTAAAGTTGTTAATACCGTCTCTAAACTTGTACCGTGCAGTGGGTTTGCTTTGTAAATATCGGAGTTACTCATCTTTGTTCCTAACATTTGATCATTTATTCAATGCGAATATTATAGCTTATCGTTGCCTCACGACAAACTGCAGTACCTAAAAAAAATAAAAAAACGCTAAGATAATATAACTTTATTAATAGTATTATTACTTTTAAAATTTAAGGCTATAGATACTGCCTTAACAATAAGTTAACTCTTAGCTAGCTCTTTGCTACTCTAGCTTTATAATACTAAAGCTCACTCATGGGCTAATACACAATAAATAAAGGCTAGACATTAATGTTATCAACTTTTTTCAAATCAAAACCTGTCATTGATGAAGCAAGCAAAGCATGGATTTTTGATACTTTTTCTTGGTGTATAGATCAACTTGATGGTGATTTTTTTCTTAAAAAGAGTGCGTTGATATTACCAAATAATACTTTTTATCCGGGTAATTCAAGTAGTGTTGAAGAAATGTCTACAGCGATTTTTACTAATACCCTTAAATACGCGGGTATGACCCAATGGCCAATAAAGCTTGAAGCTGCTGAGACTTTTATACAAAAACCTATGCCTCAGCTAACATTTAAATCATCACTGCGTGGAGAAAGCGCCAAGGTTAGCTGGCTATCAGGTAATCAGATAAGTTATAAAGTTGAGGGCGAGGCTGTAATACCTAACCTAGATAAAGGCTCAGACACGAGTATAGACATTGCTTTTCATTCCAGTCAGCTTAATCAACCACAAGATATGATTGCCTATTTGGTGCAAAGACAAGCGGCTATTTTAGTTAATCAACATGGTGCAATTGCCGCAGGTATAAGTGCTCCAGGTGGCAAAGAGGCATTTGCACAGACTATAGATCTAGTTGCCTGTTTTATGGGCTTTGGTATTATTTTTGCTAACACTGCTTACCAATTTAAAGGCGGTTGTGGCTCGTGTAATAACCAAAACCTTAACCGTCAAGCAGCGTTACCTGAGTTAGAAACCGTTTATGCTTTAGCATTGTTTTGTGTCATAAAAAGTATTGAGGTCAAGCAGGTAAAGAAAGAATTAAAGTCTCATTTATATAAGCCTTTTCGCCAAGCACATAAAGACATTTCACTGTATTTACAAGAAAATACTAATCCTAACCACGCTCAACTAATCACTGCTAAGAGTAAGTATTAACAAATGTCTAACCGTTGACTTAAATAGAAAAGCTGGAGAGGTAACGCAGAGCATTATCGTAAATGATACTACCTTAATTGATTAGAATTCATACCGGTACAACATTTAAACGAACGTCTAAAATGGGTGCTATCTGAGAAGTTAATTTATTAGCAGCTTATTCAAGTTTGGTTTGGTTAACATCATTAATCCTATTTTTTTGAGCAATAATCTGCTGTTGTCAAATCACTATTCGAATATGAAAGCTGATGCCTATATTGCTCATAAAACCTTTCCATTAGCTTTTAGCATCTAACGCAGTTATTGTGTTTATGCGCTATTTATGGTGACAGCTTATTCATTAGTTAGCGCGATAAAACATCAACCAATCACTTCCCTAAGCACTAGTCGTCAACGTTTCAGTAACACTTTTGACGGCATTTTTTCTCGAGCTTTCAATACTGATTAGCTAACATTAACTGTATGAAAACCAACTAAGTAATTAAGTACCTACTATCGCTTCCAGAATACATTTATTAATGCGCCAAACATAATTAAGCCACCACCCATAATAGTGGTAGCCATAGGTACTTCACTAAAGTATGCCCAACCAATAAATACTGAAAACAATACTTGCACATAAGCATAAGCCGTTGCTTTGTTAGCATCGGCACTGTGCAGTGCTTTGGTCAACCCCACCTGCCCTACTTGAGTAAATATCCCCACTAAAATAAGTAAACCTGTGGCTGCTAAACTCGGCACAACAAAGTCACTGCCTAGCATCATCATAGAAATGGGAAAAGCAACCAGTGGGAAATAAAAGATAATGACAGAGCTGTCATCAGTTTTAGTCAGTTTTTTGATAATAATATAAGCTACTGCACTACCAAATGCCCCGAGTACGCCTGCGCCAATACTAATCCATGGATACTGAACAGCGCTGTCTAATTGTAAGTCTTGCTGAACTAAATTAGGTTGAATGATGATAAATAAACCAAGCAAGCTGATAACGATACAAGTAATGGTTGAGCGTTGTATGCTTTCTTTTAAAAAATACAACGCCAGCACAGCGGTAAAAACAGGATGCAGATATTGTAATACCGTCGCCTCAGCTAAAGGCAACGTTGTTAGCGCATAATAAATAAACATCAGCGCAAATGATCCCACTGTGCCACGTGCAATCAGTAACGTTTTATTATGTCCCCAAGGCGAGATTTTTTTACGTTTAATATCAGCATAACTAATAATACCAGACACAATAGCTCTTGCTGCAACAATTTCGAGTACGGGAATACCTAAACCGCTAACCTCTTTTACACAGGCCGCCATTAAGGCAAAGCCTAACGCCGAAATCAACATATACCAAACGCTCATTGGTATTGAATTTTTTATGGTTGTAAACATTTACTGCTGTACTCGAATAAGAAAAAGTATCGTGCAGCAAATCGATTAATTTAGTGCACGACGTTATTCTACCCCATGAATGATACTTCTATTACGCTTTAACTTATTAATTTTTCTCGCTGTTTAAATACTTATGCTACTCATCAATAATAACCCGTGATAAAAAACGTAATATGTATAAAAAAAGTAATAATAATAGAGTATAAAATTTAAAAATTATCACTGTAATAGCGACTACACTAAATATTTCAATCGTAGCGCTACTTTTGTAGCTAATACTAATACTGATTGCCTTAACATCAGCTTCTCAGCAGATGGTATCCAAGTAGGACAAAGCATTACCATTAATGCCCAAAATTTTGATACAGCCGACATGTTTTATTTTGCGCTGAATTTCGATAACTCAATACTGTCTTTTAACAAAACGTCACTTAACGGTGAGTTATTATTGGTTGATGCCGATATCAGCATGTTTGAAGGTTTAGAAGTGGCTCATAAAAATAGGGGATTGTCATTCGACTTTACTGACAGTGTTATGTCTGTTGCTGGCAACTTTATGTTAGTAAGCTTTGACCTTATCGCTACAACTGAAGATTTTGCTACTGTGGCTCTAGTAAATTTATGGCATATAAGTATTTATTAATTACGATATTATTTTGCTGGTTCAGATTCAATAAATGTCAGTGCTGTGCCAGAGCCAAGTTCTGTATTGATGATGTGAGTGGCTTTACTTTAGTTAGCAGTCGTCGTCAGACAAAATAAATTAGCTAAGCTAAGCAGGTAACTTTCTGTATACCTACTTAGCTTTTCCAGCCTAATCAGTTAAGCTTGCCAGCTTTTCACGAATCGCTTGATATCTTTGCTGCTCACATAAACCAAAACCTGATAATTGTCTTACTTTATTACGGCCAAACAAGGGTACTGTCATACCCGCAAAAAAGCGGCAGTAACTCTCAAGTGATAACGCTTGGTTTATTTTACCCGCAAGTCGCTCGGCTAACTCCGTCATTCCCTGTGTTAACGCTTCATCACTGGGCCATGGAATTTGTACTTGAGAATGCTCTAATACTGCTACTTGTCCACGACAAACACTACAATGACCACATTGTGGCGCTGTACCTAAATGGTTAGCACCTGCAGTATCAAAGTAAGGGTCATCAAAGTAACGCGCTAAGTTTACCGTTAGGCAGCTATCAAGTTGAAAGAAGCGCACTAAGGTAGCAATACGTTTTATTTCTTTTTCTTCATTATCTTTGAAGTAATGACTAAGATCTGCACATAAACTTGGATCAGCTAACTCATTAGCATTAACTTTAAAGACCTCTGTCATACCTTTCGTTTCAAGTACAATCAGTTGCTGCTCAGCTAAGTATTCAAGTGCCGCAATAACACGATTGCGCTCAATAGTTTGATCTTGCAATAAGGTGTCGAAATTTAAACTACCCCATACTTTCTTAAAGTCAGTTGCATTAAAGATACGTTGTAAAAAATCTTTACGTTGATCATTAAAACTGTTAATTATTTCATCTTTTGGCTTTAATAATTTTATTTTAAAATCAGCGAAATAAGCATATTGCGGTTCAATTACGCCAGCGAGCTCTAGTTGTACTAGCAAGGTTTTCAGCGGTAATTGTTTGATATTAACAGCATTAGACAGTTGCAGGATTTGCAACTCCCACTTTCCTTCAGATCGGCTGTCACTTATGCTTGCGTAAGCACTTGTAATTAACTCTGATTTTATCGTGTTTAATAACATTTCAATACCAGCAAACTCGGGTGTATCACCATAAACAAAGTTTTCAACAGTATTTAAACCATCGAGGTTTGCTAAGGTAAAACACTGCGAAGGCAAACCATCTCGCCCTGCTCGACCGATTTCTTGACTGTAGTTCTCAATAGATTTTGGTAAGTCATAATGAATAACAAAACGTATATCACTTTTATCAATGCCCATACCAAAAGCAATAGTCGCGACAATGACTTGAATTTCCCCCGCCATAAAATCTTGCTGGATTTGACTGCGAGTATCACTGTCAAAACCCGCATGATACGCACAAGCATTAATGCCATGCTGCTTTAAGTATTGCGCCACCTTTTCAGCACTATGCTGCAGGGTAACGTAAACAATACCTGCACCTTGTTGCGCCGTAATGACTTGTTCAAGTCTCGTATTTTTATGTGACTCAGCAACAGGTAAGACGCTTAAATCGAGGTTTGAACGATAAAAGCCGGTTTGTACAATATGTTCATCTCGAATGGAAAACTTAGCCGCCATATCTTTTTTGACTTTACGCGTAGCCGTTGCGGTGAGTAATAACACCAAGGAAATTTTTAACACTTGGCAATAACTTGGTAGTTTTAAATAGTCAGGTCTAAAGTTATGACCCCATTCAGAGATACAATGCGCTTCATCAACCACCAACATCGAAACAGGTACTGATTCAATAAATTGCCTAAAACGTTCATTTTTAAAACGCTCTACTGACACCATCAACACTTTAATATCACCAGCGCGCACACCTGCCAT
>JBKEHN010000157.1:0-6953 GCA_046710905.1 Colwellia sp. | reverse complement strand
CATATTTAGAATCAGGCTTAGCACCTTCTTCAACTGCTTTTACTAGGGCACGTTGTGATGGCATGATACCAAAAAATACGTTACCTGCCATGATAGTGCCTAAAATAGCACCCATATGCATGTAGGCCCCACGGGCACTAAATACCTGTGTTAAACCGTAAGATAAAGCCGTGGCAATAACGAATAAAATAACCGCTAACACTAAGCCGTGATCTTTCAGTTTAGTTCTCACTAACAACTCATAACTACCGACACCAATAACGATAGAACCTAGTCCTAAGCCAATAGCTTGCCATTGTGTTAAATCTTTCACTCGTGGGTCAATTAAGTAAGACTCAGCGCCGACATAAAACATAAGTGATAACAATAAGAAACCAGTAATCCATGTGGTGTATGCTTCCCACTTAAACCAATGTAACGTGGTTGGTATTGTTGGTGGTGCTAGTTTGTATTTTGCTACTTCGTAAAAGCCACCGCCGTGAATAGCCCAAAGATCACCTGAAATGTCTTTTTCTGCTTTCCATTCAGGTGGTTTTTCAAGATGGTTATCTAACCAAACAAAATAAAAGGATGCCCCGATCCAAGCGATACCTACGATTAAATGTGCGAAGCGAATGATTAAATTTAACCACTCAGTAATATACGGATCCATAGTCTTTCCTTTTGTACGCTTACTCTGAGTAAGCGGCTTATAATTTTATGGTTAACTAGCTAACTCAGGAGCTTGCTGAAACGTCATCTTCGCAGTCTCTGATCGAAGATCCATTACTTTTTAGAAACTAGATCCCCGATGAATACACCACCGCGATGACGTCCCTGAGCCTTGTACATAGCAACATAATTTTAATTAATTACGTTATTAAATAATTATGTCTCTTAAGCGATATTGCCTAGACCCATCTCAGGCAACTTTCTGTGAAACTTACCAATATAAATAGGTGTTAAACTTTTTCACCCATGATATGGGTAGCCTTAACATGACGGTCGTCACCCAGCATACTTAAAACAAATAGCTTTTCAGTTAACGTTTTACAGCGTTTGATGCGTACATCCATTAACGGTGTTGCTTGGTAATCAAGTACAATAAAATCAGCTTCTGCGCCTTTGGTGAAGTTACCAATAGTACCTTCTAAATCTAAGGCAATAGCACCACCTAACGTCGCTAGATATAATGATTTATAAGGGCTTAATTTATTACCACGTAATTGCTGAGTTTTATAACCCTCATTGAGTGTAGTCAACATAGAAAAGCTACTACCAGCACCTATGTCAGTACCTAAACCTATATTGACATCAAACTGCTCAGCTTGTTTCAAGTCAAAACAGCCACTACCTAAAAATAAGTTTGAAGTAGGACAAAAAGCAATAGCAGAATTGGTTTCACTTAAGCGCTGACATTCATGGTCGTGTAAATGCACGCCATGGGCAAAAATACTACGGCGACCTAATAAGCTACTTTTATCGTACACATCAAGATAACCGTCACTGTCGGGGAATAACGCACTCACCCAAGATATTTCATCTTTGTTTTCTGATAAATGGGTATGCAAATACACATCAGGATATTCTTTTAATAACTCACCAGCTTTATTCATTTGCTCTGTTGAACAAGTCGGAGCGAAACGTGGTGTCACGGCATACTGTAATCTGTCAGTATTGTGCCATTTTTCAATCAACGCTTTGCTGTCGGTATAACCTGATTCTGTGGTATCTTGCAGATCAGCAGGACAGTTTTGGTTCATCAATACTTTACCGCAAATCATGCGTAATTTTTTCTGTTGGGCGACAGTGAAAAAAGCATCAACTGACTCTTTATGAACGGTACCAAATACAAGAGCCGTGGTTGTGCCTGCATCTAATAATTGCGTTAAGAAAAATTCTGCTACACGTTTACCGTGTTCAATATCGCTAAATTGCTTTTCTTCTGGGAAGGTATAATTTTCAAGCCATTCAAGTAATTGTTCGCCGTAAGACGCGACCATTTCAGATTGTGCATAATGCACGTGAGTATCAATAAACCCAGGCATGATTAGGCCATTGTCATATTGAGTAATCACTACATCGGCTGGTAATGTTGTGAGTAAATCTTTGGTATTACCGACGGCTTCAACTAAGCCATTGTTAATGACTAAAAGTCCATCTGCAAAGTACTGGTAACTTTCTTCTTCCGCGACTTTGGCAGGATCGGCTAAAAAGTGTAGTACTTCGCCACGAAATACTTTGCGGCCGGCATTCGTTGGTTTACTTATCACTTCACTCTTTGAAGAAATTTTTGCAGTGTTATTTGACATATTACTTAACCTATTACTTATATTTTTTACTGTATATGTGTATTAATAATTTGGTGCTGCTAGTCTTTACAGTTGTCTGTGATTAGCTTATTACACGCTATCTAAATTTTAATCTAAATTAATGATGATTGAACCGTCGAGTTTTTCTACATCGCAGTTATCACCTTCTCCACCGCGATCGACTACGAGAAAGTCACTGACTTCATTGAGTGCTAAACAAAAATGATGCCAAGTACCTTTATGATAATTTACCCCTTGCTCAGCGGTTGCTAAAAATACTTTAATAGCTGAGATATCAAGTTCACCCGGGGGGGCAACAATCACCACATAAGGTTGCTTGCCCATAGGAATAAATGCTTGGCTACCCAAAGGATGACGTTCCATCATCTCGAGTGGTAAAGGAAAAACCAGCGGGGTGGAACGAAAAATATTAAGCAAGGTTTTACCCTGTTGCTCAGCAACGTCAACATCAGCTAGGTTGTGATAACGCATAGTGTGGCCATCATTAATGATGAAATGTTCAGCACTTTCGGACACTGAGATAACATCCCCATAAGCGGAGAAATTCTCTGCCGTTAGCTCTTGGGGTATAACATTAATGATTTCACTGGTCATCTTATCTTCTCTGTTAACTATTAATATTTTTCTACTGGCTAGAAACTATGGTCTATAAATTATTTTAGCTAAAGCTTAGCTACCACGATAAGTCGAGTATCCATAAGCTGTGAGCAATAATGGTATATGGTAATGCGTGCCACTGGCGTCAATTTCAAAAACGATATCAACGTACGGATAAAAGCCAGCTTCGTTATTTGCTTTAAAATAACTAGCGGTAGCAAAATGCATACGGTAAACACCGGCGGGTAATTTTTCGTTATCAGCTAATAAAGCCGGTAAACGACCGTCAACATTAGTGACTCCGCCGTTAATTTCTTGCCAGCTATCACCGTCTTGAGCAAACAAGGTAATCGGTACATTTTGTGCTGGTAAACCACGGGTAGTATCAAGTATATGGGTAGTAATTTGACTCATATTCGTTCCTTTATCTTAACTTTATCTTAAAAGGTGTTGTGAGCATTAGCCTTTAGCTAATACTTTTCGAAGACTTTAGTAATGCGTAGTTGAAATATTTTTCGTTGCTCTTCAGCGGCATTCACAAGCTCTTGTGTTTTGTTATTAGGTAAACGTGTCTGTAATAAATCAGACATTTGTTTAGCACTTTTCCCCGTGGCACAAACAATAAATATAAAGCCAAACTTTTCTTCATAGTCGCTGTTACCTTGAGACAGTACTGCAAGTACATCGTCATCGGCTTGCTTTACTAGGCCTTGTTCGTTACCCGCTAATTCTTTGGTATTGGCATACTTAGCACGTAAACTACTGACATCACCAATTTTTGGATGACCGTCAAAGGCTTCAAAATAATCTTCTTCAGTTAACCCTAGCCATGCAACATCAGCGGCTTTTTTTATTACCGTCGTATCAGCAAATGGACGCGCTGCTACCATGTTGTTTACCCAAGCGCTAGAAGTACAACACTGCATAAATATGTGCTTAGCGTCGCTTGCGGGTAATTGGTTTAAATCTTCTAATTGCATTTTCGTTTCCTTGTTCTGTATCTGTAGTAATGGCATTTATAAAATGCCATTACTACGCGTCTTCACTAACCTTGACGGTTACCAAAAACACGCAGTCGAGAAATACCACCATCAGGGAAGATATTTAAACGTACATGAGTAAAAGCTTGAGCTTTTTCTGTGATGATCTCTTTAGTAAATAAATGTTCACGATGCGCATACAACTTAGTGCTTGGAATAATCGGCGTCCAAGTTACGCTTGGTGCATTTTCAGTGAAATCATCGCTATCGCTAATACAGCCTTCAAGCATAAAGGTATCAGGGAAGTTACCTTTAAAGTGGCAGGTATCTATGATGACTTTATTAACACTACCCGTAGCGGCAAGTTTAACAATTGACCAATCAGGACCAGGGTCACGACGACGTTTAGTCTCCCAACCATCACCCATGTTGGCGCCACGGCCAGGCATGATTAGGTTATTTTTATCACTGAAGAACATGTCGCTTACTAATAAGGCTTTAGCACCGTTTTTGATAGAAGCTAAATCAATGAGTTCACCGTCAACAAAGTCATCCCAGTTAACATCGGCTTCACCATACACGCGGAAACGCGCAATACCACCATCAGGAAACATAGTTAAACGTACATGAGTAAAGGCGATGTTGTTATGCTTTCCTTCAGAGTCGAGAGTGAAAAGGTTTTGACTATGGGCTTTAACGTCAGTCGCTTCAAAAATGGTTTGCCAAACCGTCTCTGCATTGGGTTGTACTTCACTAACACAGGCTTCAACAGATACTTTTTCTGGCGCGTTACCACGGAAATAATTGGTGTCGATATCAAAAGCGCGAATAACACCACTGATGCCTAAACGGATAATACACCAATCAGAATCACGACCATTATTACGGCCATAACTTCTCCGTGATTCCCAACCGTCCATCCATTTACCACGTTCAGTAAATTTTTCTTCGATAAAAATACCACGACCTACTTTTAATAAGTTTTCCATTTCTGCGAAGAAATCATCACTACATGACAGTGTTTCACCACCCACTTTTTCGCTAGCTAAATCTACATAATGTGTTTTTAATTTTTGCTCTAATAGCGCTTCTTCTGCCGACAATTTATTTTGTGCTAACCAATCTTCAATCATTTCTGCTCTCCAGTTACTGCATTGTCAGGCAAGCCTTGGTCGACTCTGATACATTGCGTGAATGTTATTTTTTATCTTAATATTTTTTAAAGTCTTATAACTGACCTTTAAGTAGTGGTCTACCTATTGGCGAATTAATGAATTCATCTTGCTGATAAACATGAAAACCACGGACAAAGGTATGGTTTACTTGACCAAACACTTTGCGACCTGCATAAGGAGTAATATTGTGTTTATGTTTGATCATTTCGGTGGTAATGATGTATTCAATTGCGGGATCAAAAACACAAAAATCGGCATGGTTACCAACTTTAATAGCACCTTTAATTCCATCTAAACCAGCAAATTTAGCTGTTTCTAGTGACATTAAACGCGCTAGATCTACTAAGGTAAAACCACGATCTTTTGCTTCAGTCCAGATTAAAGAGAGACCAAATTGCAGTGCTGAAATACCGCCCCATGCTTTTTCAATATCGCCAGTATCAATATGTTTTAATTCTGGTGTACAAGGAGAGTGGTCAGAAACGATAAAGTCTAAGCGGCCATCGGTAACGGCTTGCCATAAGTGCTCACGATTTTTGTTTTCACGAATTGGCGGACAACATTTAAATAATGTTTTGCCATCTGGAATATTTTCAGCAGCAATGGTTAAGTAATGAGGACAAGTTTCAGCGGTAAAACGCAAACCCTCTGATTTTGCTTGCGCAATAGTACTTAACGCTTCGTCAGAAGATAAATGCACAATATGTACTTTACAGTTATCACCAGCTTCTTTAGATTCACGCGCCATATCAACCATTAGTGAAATAGCATTATTTTCCCAGCTTTTAGGCCGTGACTCTAAGAAAGAGTCGTATTCTTTAGTGATTTCAACATCATCAAAATGACCACAATCTAATTCAGCATGAATCAAATAAGGTACATCATACTTGGCTAAAATAGGCATAGCTGCGCGCATATCTTTGGCTTCAACAGGTGGAAACTCTTCAATACCTGAATCAATCAAAAACGATTTAACACCGAGAACACCAGCAGAGAGTAAGTCATCAAGTTCATCAATATTATCAGGGATAACACCCCCCCAAAAACCACAATCTACCCAAAGTTTATCGTCAACAGAGTCGAGTTTTTCTTGAAAAGCAGCTTTGGTCGTTGTGACTGGAATACAGTTTAACGGCATATCTACTAGGGCAGTGATACCGCCTGCAGCAGCAGCTTGAGTAGCGGTATTAAAACCTTCCCACTCAGTACGACCTGGTTCATTGATATGAACGTGAGAGTCGACTAAGCCAGGCATAATAACTTGTTCACCAAAATCTTTAACTTCGCAGTTTACTGCTTGGCCATAAGGGTGAATAGCATGGATCAGTTGGTCTTTGATTTCGACACAAGCCGAGATCATTTTTCCTGCAATGACTACTTGTGTACTTTGTAGAGCAAAATGGGTCACCTTGCTACTCCTCTATTTAATGAACCTGAACGTTTAAATGCACTTTTCAATGGTCTAAAAATCGAATAACTTCGTTGCTTTCAATCCCAATAGCCAGCTATTAGTCAATCAAACGCCTTGTTCTTGAAAATTTATCCTCATTGCTTATTTTAAAATGAAAGCTATAAGCTGAACTCAATTTAATAGTGATAACTCTCTTAAATTAAGTTCATTCCAGTATATATGTGCGAGCATATCTTTGTTTATTTGGTTTACGGACTGACTATTTCTACTGTCATTAAGCTTTTCAATTCTTGCCAAGCTATACCTTTTTTTGAACTTTGTGGTTTGGCATTTTTTTGTTTATTAACCATAGGATTAGCGACTGTTTTTTCAGCTAATTTGGCTTGATAAAGCTCAATGATTTCACCAGCAACTGATACCGCTACTTCCATCGGTAACTTGCCTTGAACTTGCGCCAAGCCAATCGGACAGTTCATCT
>JBKEHN010000156.1:0-7121 GCA_046710905.1 Colwellia sp. | reverse complement strand
CTATCTATTGGCCTAACATCTCCATTTAGACTTAATTCACCCATAATGCAGGTATTTCGAGGGATAACAAAATCATTAAGACTGCTTAATAATGCTGATACCAAAGCTAGATCGATACAAGTTTCAGACTCATCAATTTTTAATCCACCAACAATATTAAAAAAGGTATCGTGATATATCTTCGTTTTGGCATGTTTACGCAAGATCCCCGTTAACATTTTAATTCTATTCATGTTTAAACCTACACAGACACGTTGTGGAAATTCTGCTTCAGTTTCAGTCGTTAAACATTGAATTTCTAACAACAGGTTTCGGTTACCTTTACGGATGCAGGTAATCGTTGAACCAGGCGATTCGGTACTAGAGCCTGATAGGAAAATTTCACTAGGATTATCAACACTAAGCATACCGCGCTCACACATTTTAAAAATACCGACGGTATCAATATCACCAAAGCGGTTTTTATTGGCTCTTAAGGTACGAATTTGTCCATCGTTTGTATCTATGTGTAATAGGGCATCAACGATATGAACAAGGGTTTGTGGACCAGCAATTTCATTATTTTTATTTACATGGGCAATAAGAAACATGGTGACATCGTTTTGTTTACAATATTGTGTTAACGCTTGTGCAGCACCTTTTACTTGGGAAGGTGAGCCAGGACTACCATTAGCATTTTCAGTAACAACAGCTTGAATAGAATCAATGACAGCAAATTTTATTTTTTTCGTTTCGAGCTCTTCAATGATTGATTCTACACTGGTTTCTGAAAGTAAATAAAGGTTGTCTTCGTTATAATCTAATTTTAAACGCTGTACACGATTTTTAAACTGGGACAATGACTCTTCAGCAGTACAATATAATGATGCGGTTGTTTGTGACAGGCGAGCGACAAGATCTGAAAGTAGCGTAGTTTTCCCTGCACCCGGATCACCAGAAATAATATTTACCGAGCCTGTTGTTACGCCACCGCAAAGTACGCGGTCTAATTCACCTATGCCAGTAAGCTGCTTTTCTGCGTCAGTGGTTTTTATCTCATTAATCTTTTTGGAGCCACCGCTAGTTAAGCCAGCATAACCACCAGTAGTACCTGAACGAGTAACCGAACTTTTACTGGTTAGCTTAGGTATCTTCATTTCTACCAAGGTATTCCATGCACCACAGCGGCATTGTCCTTGCCATCGGGTGTAATTCATACCACAATCTGTACATACAAATTCAATTTTTGCTACTTTTGCCATCTAGATTTAACCACCTTTTAAACGATAATATGACTATAATAAGAGTCTATCATCGAATAATATTATATTAATTAAATTATTTATTATCTTATTTACAATGCTTTAATAAAAACTACTTTAGGCAAATTTAATCGTCTCGATTAAGTACAATCATTGAGAGGCATAGAAATTGCTTAGTTTATAATGATACAGTCTGTTAAATTATAATTATTTTTATTTTTTGTTTAAATTAAAATGAGTAATAAAAATTATAACTTAACAATAACGTTATAACCAACCGTTAAAAAATATGGTAATCAAGAAGTTAATAATAAAACTATGAATAAAGATTTCAGCAAACATCATAAAATCATTAATAATTTTCGTGGTGAGGTCAACAAAAAAAATTTTGAAGCTAGTTATAGTGCTGTAACTGAGCACCTTAATAAAACTGAAAAGTTTTTATTAAAAATGGAATTAAAACGCTTATCAGGTGCTTGTTCGCGTGCAATCGATTTACGTGGCTTGGTCAATGGTGAATGTCAGTTATTTGACTTCCAAGGTCAAAGTCATTTTTTAGATGATGTTGCTATTTCAACCTTCAAAGAAAATATAGCGATGTATGGCGGTTATACTTTTGGTGTCTATGAAGTAGTAAAAAATGCTAAAAACAGTTTTCGTAATATATATCAAAATGAACAGGCTAGCCTTACCACTATTAAGGATAAGGATAAGGATGAAAATAAGGATAACAATAATAAATCTGGAATAGAAAAACTCCAATACCCAGCTAAATTATATTTATTGGAAAACTATCCCAACCGCACCGAAGAGCGAATGAACTTTGCTATTCCTATCACATTAACCATAGTGAATAAGCAACAAATTTTGACAACAAGTATTGATTTGAGTGTCAAGGGTATCAAGTTTAAATTGATTAATGAGCTTCCTTTATTTAAAGGTGATCAATTAACTATTGGGTTTACGGGATTAGAGCAAGAGTTTCAATTTAGTAAAGATAGCTTGTTTTATTTTGAAGTTAAAAATGTTGTACGTGACTCAGGTACTCAAATTATTGGGTGTCAGCGTATAGATATTGCTAAAAATGATAGTTTTCAGCATTTTTTAGTTGGTTATATCCAAGGAAATAAACGCCGCTATAAAATTAACTTAGATAATAGTTTATTAGCATTACAGGCGAGAAGTCTTGAACAGTATGCATTAGTTAAATTAAATGAATTAGTTATATTCATGCACAGTATCAATGGCGATGCGAATAAAACTTTCCCTCGCTATGTTTTAACGACCAAAAATAATCATAAGCTTTATCAATATTGGCGAGATGAGGAAAAACGTTCGGCATTACATTATCTTATTAATACTGACCGACTCCAACGTTTAAAAGTATTACAACAGCAAGGGAAGAGTCTATTAGTCTTTAGCTTTATTCACCAGCACAAAGGTCAAAAATTTTTCTATACCCTAGATGAAGGGCAGTTAAAGCATGATAACGCTTTTTTTATACAATTTTTAGCTTTTGCTGCCAGTAAAGGTACCTTTGCTATAACAGCGTTAAAATCTCATGAAATAGATCCAGCACAAGCATATTCGCCTTTTACGTTATCAACAGCCATTACTAAGCAGCAAAACTATTTGAATCCACCATTATCAGAAGAAGTAGTTGATATTATTGCTAATCTACCCTGTGCAATTACAGCAGTCGACGTTACTGATAGTAGTGAAATTAGTGATTATCAAGATCTTGGCTATGTTGGTATTGATCTCGAACGACTTAAAAGTTTTGGCCATAAATATGATGACAATAAAGTGGATGAAATAATCTTAGGTTATGGTGACCAACGTCAAGAGGTACGTTTTAAGTATCAGACTCCAACTATTATTGAATGCCAAGCTTTGCATTGGTCTGGACAGTCACTAGACTTTTCTGTCTCTGGACTAAAAGTTGATTTAGAAAATCCATCGGTTTTATCTAAGGGCGATATTGTCTATTTAACCTTTCCAAAATTACAGAAAATAACCTCAGCGTTTGATCTAAGGCAATTACCTTATAAGATCATCAGGATCAGTAAAGATAAAAAATTGGTTAGTCTGCGCGTGTCTGTTAAGGAACATCAGCATATAGGTCGTTCTTTTTTCAAACTACTCATTGATAAGAATAAAAATAAATTAACTCTTGATGAATATGCCATGTTGACACCTGGTTTATCTAGTGCACTTAGGACTTTGTATGCCGTAAATATGGTAATACCCACTGCTATGGTGCAATCTAGTGGTAGCCGCTATAAGGTAGAAACCTTAGTCGCTGGACAATATGGTTATCAAAGTCATAAAAACTTACTTTCAGCAATGTTACGACTAAGTGACCGCCATGGTTATTATAATTTATATCCTTTGTTAGGTGGTTTACAGGTCAGAAACTTACTCGATCAACAGATGAAAAAGCTAGTTGCAAGTGATACTGCAATTAGTAAACTCATCTATATTGCTATAAATCCGAGTATTACCGATATAGATAAATCGGTAACTATAAAGCAAGTAAGTGAATTCAATACGCCTCTAATGAGACGTTTTTTTATTAAAAAGTCTTTGCAAGAAGGTGATTTTTATAGTTTGCAATTAAAACTGTCGCGAAGTGATGAAGCGTATATAGAATATTTGAATCCTGAACTAGCTTATATAGGCTCTTATGCAATACATCGTGGTAAGCAACTTGAACAAGATATATATAGTGTGGCAGGGGTAGTTCAGTTAATTGATGTCACACAAGAAACGTTATTAAGGCATGAGTTGATTACATAGTGAACTTGATAGAAAAAGTGGCATTAAAAAAGCCTAAAATAGGGTATGTTGATCTTTCGAGATTATTTTTGCAGCTATTTGTTGGGTATTTATACAAGGCAGAGCCTTTATAATGTAGTTATTCTACATAAAAAGGCGATAACGCTGTTACAAGGATTTGGCTAAAAGCGTGTTACTCTTTGCTGAGTAGTATTTGCTTAGCGTCACTAGGCTACATACTACTCGCCACGATTAAAACGCTTTTATTTCGAACAAAATTTAATGGTGAAAGAGCAATAGAGCCTAATATCTGTGTTAGTTTAGGCTTTTTAATATTTACACTTTGAAACCGTTAGAGAAAATATAAAATATTAAAAATTATACTAACCAGTGTAAAAGGCAGTCTAAACCTTGCACGTTGATACTACTGTCAGCTTGGGCTAATACAATAGGTTTAGCATGAAAAGCAACGCCAAAACTTGCCGCTGCCATCATAACTAAATCATTAGCGCCATCACCCATAGCAACGGTTTGATTTATCGGTATTTGATACTTTTTACTTAAAATAGCTAATGAGTCAGCTTTAACTTGCGCATCAACCACATCACCTAATACCTTACCGGTAAGTTTGCCATCTACAATTTCAAGTGTGTTGGCAAACGCTGCATCTAAGTTCAAGGTTTCTTTTAGGTGGTCGGCAAAGTAGGTAAAGCCACCTGAAGCGATAGCAATACGCCAGTTATGCTTTTTAAGCTCTGTAATAAGTGGTTTTAATCCTGGCATCAATGGGATGTCTTTTGCTACATCATTCAATATGGTTATTGGCGAGTCAGCTAATGTCGCCACGCGCTGATGCAAGCTTTGCGCAAAATCGAGTTCGCCTAACATAGCACGTTCCGTTACTTCTGCCACTTCGTCACCAACACCAGCAAGCTTGGCTATTTCATCAATACACTCTATTTCTATGGTGGTTGAATCCATATCCATGACTAATAAACCAGGTTCACTTAACGTCGGGACTTGCTTTAATAATGCTGCTTCAATGTTATTAGCTAGAGCAAATTCGGCCAGAGCTTTACGCGCTTGCATAAAGTCGCTGCAGTTCACTTGAAAGCGACAACTTGTTTGATTATTACGGTGATTAATCGTAGTCAATACCGTTATTTTAAGCTGTGCATGAATTTGTAATGCTAACAGTAGTGTAAGAGACAGTTGTTGAAATACGACTAGTTCTATTTGCTCTGTTGTAGTCGGCTTAGGCAAATCACTGTCACCTAAGGTAAGTCCTTGCTCAGACAGGCTAAAGATGACGGGTAGTTGCTCATCTTGTAAGTTTTTGGCTAAATACTGTTCAAGCGATAGGGATAATATATTGGCGATAAAAGACACGTTAACTCTCTTGGGTATTGGTCTATATCCAAGCCACAGGAATATGCATGATTCAGATGGAATTAGGAACACTTTAGGCAGGTATTGACTGTAGAGAATGGTCTTTCTCTTGTTAAAATCAATAATCTAACATAAAGCGTTTCTAAACCAGTCATGTCGGTACGTCTGAGGAAATGATACTATTCGTTAGCTCTTTTTTTAAGGGATAAATCCTAAAAAAAGAGGTACCTTGATCATGATTCGCTAAGGCGACCTAAAACATGTTTCTTCAAGTAGTTTGGGTATTTTCTAAAAATAATAAACTTCACATCAGTTAATAATCTAACTATAGTAACACTATTAATGCGCTAAAGTAGTCATCAGTGTTCTTATGAAGCAAACCGAACAGTCTTTATACCCTAAATTATCGTCGATTTATAATAAAATCCTGCAATTAGCTAGTGCAATTTTGCTTATCATATTACTGATGAGTATCTTGCAGTCTATAGGTGGGAGAAATGCCGATAACTTAACCGAGCACTTTAACTATATTGCTAAGCAGCAAACTCAACAGGCCATTGCAGGTATTGCCGTTATTCTTGAGCAATCTTACGAAAGTAAAGTCGACCAAAGTAAATTTTTACAGCGCTATTTAGATGGTCTGACAAAAGTTAACTTTGTTAAGCAAGCACATTTATATGATGCATCAGGTTTGCTATTAATATCGAGTGTCTCTGTCGTAAAAGATAAGCAGGGTAATGTAGTTAGTGCTTCTCAAGCCAAAAGTATTAATGACCTTTATGGTATTTCCCCACACCAACGTAATTTAACAGATACCTTAACCCCCTTCGTGGAAGAGATTCGATATACAGACTCAAGCAGTTATAAACTTCACGGTTATCTACGTTTTACTATAGAGCAGTCTTATTTGACTGATATTTTAGCCCAAGCGGATGAAGAACAGCAGTCTTTACAGCGTTTAATGTTGTTATTAGCTGGTGTTATTGGTTTTTTACTTACCCGCGGTTTAAATCGCTTTAGTAGACGAGGCTATCGTTTAAGCCAAAAAACTGAAAAAGTATAAGTGACTCATTTTACTTACTGTATTTAAGTAAAAAAAACCTGCTCGATATTACGTTCAAGTTGATGTGCGATCTTGTCAGGTTTTTCAGGGTGTATTGTCGCTAATACTTCAAAAATTTTTATCAGGTTTATTGGCGAATTAGTAAGCGAGTGAAGTGTCATCCCATTTTTCGCAGGTTCTTGATCCAAGTTAGTAGTCACAATCTCCTTACCTGTCACCTCTTTACTCAGTGGCATTGACGGCGCATCAGTTTCTAATACTAGACTACCTAAGGGTAGGCGCTTGATGGTATTGATGGTTTTTTTAGCACGTGAATAAGTGATAGTACTACCAACACCAAGTCTAAAGCCTAAATCTATATAACCTTTAGCTTGTTGGTAACTGCCAGTGAAACCATGAATTATGCCAGCTCTATTTAACTTATAGCGCTTTAAAAAAGGCATTATCTTATCGTGCGATTGTCTGTGATGTACTATTACTGGTAAGTTTTGCTCTTTCGCTAGGTTGAGTTGAAAATCAAAAAAGTGTTGTTGATGATGCCAATTATCTGCTGACGTTTGTCCATAAGTCTCAGCATTGTTGGCAATCGTACCATCAAGGCCTATTTCGCCTATAGCAACAATGTCATTTCGTGATTTATTGACTATTTC
>JBKEHN010000155.1:0-7223 GCA_046710905.1 Colwellia sp. | reverse complement strand
TTAATGTTTATTTTATAGTCATATAAATTATGAGTTATAACTCTTAATAGTAGAATAATCTAGTTGCTCTATATCTATATCAAATTTTAGACAAAAAAACGCCCAACTAAATTTAGAGAGCCTATAAAATACTAAGGGAATAACATAACTATTAAATAAGAGTGCTACTGGTTTAGTTCAGTACAGTTCAAAATAATTTAAATATTTATAAATAATATTTAAATTAATAATTTTTAGCAAAAACTGTATTAGTTAACGGATTCTGTCATTATAAATAACAAATTATAATAACCGTTATTTTTTATGACTTTATGTAAAACTATATTGTTAACAGCCGCAAGTGTAATATTACTTGCAAGTTGTGCAACCCCACCACCAAAAAATCCTGAGAATATATGTGAAATATTTCGCGAACATCGTGATTGGTATTTTGCTGCTAAAGAAGTTCGTGAGCGATGGGGCGTACCCATTCATGTTCCTATGAGTATGATGTATCAAGAAAGCTCTTTTCGTCATGATGCTATTCCACCAAGGGATTACCTACTTGGTTTTATTCCTTGGGGTAGAGTAAGTAGTGCTTATGGCTACGCTCAGGCTAAAACTATGACCTGGAAAGACTATGTAAGGGAAACCGGTAATTCAGGTGCTGATCGTGATGATTTTGAAGATGCGATAGACTTTATGGGTTGGTTTATTTTTAAAACTCAAAAAGTTAATGGTGTCTCAAAGTGGGATGCCTATAACCAATACCTAAATTATCATGAGGGTTGGGGTGGCTTTAAGCATAAAAGTTACAAGAAAAAAGCATGGTTAGTTAAAGTATCGAGGAAAGTAGATAATCGTGCAAGACGTTACAGCAGTCAGCTAAAAAGTTGCGAGAAAGCTCTTGATCATGGTTGGTTGTGGCGTCTGTTTTTTGGCTAATCGATAAAACATGGTTGGCAGTATTTAACCAGTTAACTGCTGTGTTTAATAATGATACAAAAGCATAATGCTTGCCAATATGTTCTTTTTACAATAAAAAAACGCTAAGCCTAGCTGCGATAACTGTTACAAGAATAGATAGTACTTTTAGAAAATAAGCTGAAAATAAAGTATAGGTTTTTACTAAATAAATGTTGAAATAGCAAAATGCTGCTACTGATAGGGTTGGCTATTGTTATCCACAGAAATTGTGGAAAGCTGAATGAGGGTATGGTAAAGCCTGACTCTGTGGATAACTTTGTGATTAACTTATTATATGAATTATATTGCCCACATTACTCTTCATCTGAATTTTCATCGATAAAGTGTTCTGGCATAACCCTAACTGTTTTTATCTTATTACCTGCAACGTCAATGATTTCGACAGGGTAGCCAGAAATACGTAAACTAATATTACTTTGTGGTATTTCCTCCAAGTACTCAAGAATCAAGCCGTTAAGGGTTTTAGGACCATCTGTGGGCAACTGCCATGACATCTCTTTGTTAATATCACGAATACTCGCACTACCATCTACTAAATAGCTACCATCAGGCTGCAATGTGACTTCATCACTGGTTGTTGGCGTCATGGTGGTAGTAAAGTCACCAACAATCTCTTCAAGAATATCTTCTAGTGTTACTAAACCTTGGATATCGCCATATTCATCAACAACTAAACCTAAACGCTCTTTAGCATGTTGAAACTTTAATAACTGAATATTTAATGGTGTCCCTTCGGGAATAAAATATAATTCTCGTACTGCTCTGAGTAACGTTGCCTTGGTAAACTGATTTTTTGATACAAGTTTTAAAGCATCACGAGCATGAATATAACCAACCACATCATCGATACTGTCACGATACAGTAGTACCCGTGTGTGATTAGCTTGGGTAAGTTGTTTCTGAATTTTTTTCCAATCATCATTAACATCTATTCCTACTAAGTCATTACGAGGGATCATGATGTCTTCAACTGAGACCTTTTCTAAGTCTAAAATACTAACCAGCATATCTTGATCGCTTTGATGCAATAAAGCGCCTGATTCATTCACCACTGTCCTTAATTCTTCACTACTGAGGCTATGTTGCTCTCTTTGAACTGAGCTTACGCCAAAAATCTTTAAAATACCGTTAGTTATCCAGTTTACGACAACTACAAGCGGGAAAAGAATTTTAAGTAATAAGCTTAAAATTATTGAACTAGGGAAAGCTACTTGCTCAGGGTAGAGTGCCGCTAAGGTTTTTGGCGTGACTTCTGCAAAAATTAAGATCACTAAGGTTAGGGCTAAACCCGCATATAAAATCCCAGCATCGCCAAAATATCTATCAAAAATAACACCAGCAACTAATGATGCAAAGACATTAACGAGGTTATTACCAATAAGAATTAAACCAATAAGACGGTCCGGTCGAGCAAGTAATTTACTAACCCGTTTAGCACCTCTGTGTTTTTGTTTTTCGAGGTGGCGTAATCGATATCGATTTAATGACATCATGCCGGTTTCAGAGCCTGAGAAATAGGCAGAGATAAGTATTAAGATGCCAAGAATAGTAAAAAGCATCTGTGTGGTTATACTGTCCAAAAAGGATTTTCCTGTTATGTAGTTAAAATAATTAAGTAATACCAATCGTACTAATTTATTGATCACTTAGCGAGAATTAAAAGCCTTAGAGGAAATGCATTGATTGAAGGCAATGGTTATTTCCATATTAAAGTCAATAATAGCGCATATAAGCCTTTTAAAATCGTCCTTAGGGCGTTTAATAGCGAGCTGATAGGAGCGCAAAATATACCGAATATAGCATAACTACGCTTACTAAGTTTTGCTTGTTCTACGCGGGCTATTAAAATCCTAAGTTGGTCAATAAATTAACCTGTTTGGTACCATAGTGCTCATTTATAGTCGCAGTGTTACTAGGATAAAATCAGAGTAAATAGTCGCTATTTATAAAATAAATTCTTTAACGAATCGGCTTCCAAAGTAGGCAAGAGTAAGTAAACCACTGGCACTAACCATAAGTACTAACACTTTTTGACCACGCCAACCTTTTGTAAAATGTCCCCAAAGAATTAGACAGTAAAGCGAAAAAGAGACTAATGATAATACGGTTTTATGCGCATTTTCTTTCGCTAGGAAACCTTCTAAAAAAGTAATGCCAATAACTTGACTGACAAATAAAATCGCGGTGCCTATAGTTAATATACTAAATAGTTGCTTCTCAACCTGCATCAGAGGTGGTAAATGAGCTACAGCCGTTAAGTTTTTACTTTTTAGTTTTACGTTGATATAGGTCACTTGAAAAGCAAATAAAGTTGCAATAATCAAAACACAATACGCTATTAAAGCGAGACTGATATGACTGAGTAAAATTACTTTTTCAACGACTAAAGGAATTGAATCAATTGGCGGAAGAAAGATAATAACTAATTGCCACAAACCAGTAAAACCATAAACCACAGGTAGTAATAAGCTTACTTTAAACTTTAAGGCAACTAATGTAATAACTACCGTTATGGTTAGACTCACTAATGAAATTACATTGGGTAAATTAAAATTAATATCGTCTTGAGAAAAGAATAATAACGCGTCATTGAAAGCATGCACGATGATAGCAGCCGTAGCTAAACTTAAAACTAAGGTGATATTAGGGCCTTTAGGATGAAATAATCGTGTAACTATTGCTAACGTAGCAAGTATATAAAGCAAAAATGCTAAACTTGAACCTATAACCAAAAAATTCACTAAAACCCCCTAAAGTAATTGAAAATACGTATTAAAATATTTATTCTATCAGATAAAATCTTCAACGCTAGGCGATTAGCCCAAACTATTGACTTAAAATTAAAGAAAGCTAAGGTTATTTTATTAACACCCGTCTTAAAGGTTTAATTGACAGAAACGTAATCAAGCCAGTACAGCTTAATCCAAACCATTTAGGTAAAAGTTCATGGCTATGCTGCATTTGCTCACTAATATTAATGTCATAAAAATTTAAGCCAAAATCAAGTAATAACGCAAAGCCAAGGGCGCAAAGTGAAACGCCAAGTAAGTATCGAATTAATACTACACTACCCATCTCATTTCGAATAACACCTAAGGTCGAAATATTTGTTGCAGGCCCAGCCATCATAAATACTAATGCGGTACCGGGCGATAATCCAGCCAGAATAAATCCCGCGGCAATAGGTGTTGATGCCGTTGCACAAATATACATAGGAATGGATATTATTATCATTAACAGCATAGCGGGCAGGCCACTACCATAACTTAATAGAAACTCCTCAGGTAAAAAAGTACGTATAAGGGAAGCAAATAAAAGACCAACAAAGAGCCAGATTATAATATCATCGATAAGTTTGGTTGAGGCATAATAAACCCCTTCTTTAGTTTTACTTATAAATATGTTTTCAGGTTTGATGGCAGATACTTTTTTACTTGCACAGCATGACGAAGAGCTCTTAGGTACTTCTTCTGTTTTAACTGCGAGTTTACTATCACAACAGCTGATTTTTTCGCTAGTGTTATGATCATGAGGTGATTTGATATCTTCCTCTTTAATGGTTGCTACCAATAATCCAGTAATGATGGCAGACATGATTGCTGCAATAGGACGATAAATAGCAAAAACAGGACCTAATAAAGCATAAGATACTGAAACTGAATCAATGCCAGTTTCAGGAGTTGCCACTAAAAAAGACGATGTTGCTGAAGCTGAAGCGCCACTTCGTCTAAGTTCTGTTGCAACAGGAATAACCCCGCAAGAACATAAAGGTAGTGGAGCACCTATAAGTGCAGCTTTTATAATGGCCAACTTTCCTTGGCCTAAATGTTTACTTAATACTTTACTTGGCACCCAAGCTTTCATTAAGCCAGCAATTAATAATCCTAATAATAACCAAGGACTCGCTTCAGCGCTTAAATCGAGAAAATTTATTACTAGAGCGGTTAACTTTTCCATAAATACCTGTGTTTATTAGACGAGCTTAAAGTGAAAATCTTCACTACTATATCATGCCAATATTTCTCTTAGCACGTTAACTTATGCCTTATTGGGTTACTTTAATAGAGACTAAATCATATGGGAGATTATCTGCTGTCGCATATTAAGTATATTTGGGTATAATAGCAGCATTAACCTAATCAATTTTTGCTGTTAGAGTATTTCATGTTTGACAATCTTTCCGATCGCTTAAGTAAAACACTTAAAAACATTAGTGGCCGTGGCCGTTTAACCGAAGACAATATCAAAGAAACCCTACGCGAAGTGCGTATGGCATTACTTGAAGCCGATGTCGCTTTACCCGTTATTCGTGAATTTGTAGCCAAAGTAAAAGAAAAAGCTGTTGGTACTGATGTTTCCAAAAGCCTCACCCCAGGGCAGATATTTGTAAAAATAGTTCAAAAAGAACTTGAAGCAGCTATGGGTGAAGTCAATGAAGGTCTTGACTTAAGAGCTGCGCCACCAGCCGTAGTATTAATGGCGGGCTTGCAAGGTGCAGGTAAAACTACCTCGGTAGCTAAGTTAGCAAAATTTTTAACCGAACGTGAAAAGAAAAAAGTCTTAGTCGTCAGTGCCGATGTCTATCGTCCTGCAGCGATTAAACAGCTTGAAACGTTAGCAGAAGAAATAAATGTTGGTTTCTTCCCAAGTGATATCAAGCAAAAACCGATTGATATCGCCAATGCGGCCATCGATCATGCGAAGAAAAACTTTTTTGATGTGGTCATTGTCGATACCGCGGGTCGTTTGCATATTGATCAAAACATGATGGGTGAAATTCAGCAACTTCATGCTGCTATTAACCCAATAGAAACACTTTTTACTGTTGATGCCATGACAGGTCAAGATGCTGCTAACACAGCTAAAGCCTTTAATGATGCTTTGCCATTAACCGGTATTATCTTAACAAAAACCGATGGTGATGCGCGCGGCGGTGCTGCGTTATCAATCCGTCATATCACAGGTAAGCCTATTAAATTTATGGGTGTTGGCGAAAAAATTGAAGCACTTGAACCTTTCCATCCAGATCGAATTGCCTCACGTATTCTTGGTATGGGTGACGTACTCTCACTTGTAGAAGAGATTGAGCAGAAGGTTGATAGAAAACAAGCTGAGAAATTAGCTAAAAAAGTTAAGAGTGGCAAAGGTTTTAGTTTAGAAGATTTTCGTGACCAGCTTGTCCAGATGAAAAGCATGGGCGGCATGATGGGCATGATGGATAAACTACCTGGCATGGGTAATATGTCTGATAAAATTAAAGATCAGATGGATGATAAAATTACTGTACAAATGGAAGCCATTATTAATTCTATGACGCCAGGTGAACGTGAACGTCCAGATATTATTAAAGGCTCACGCAAGCGTCGTATTGCAGCTGGCTCAGGTACTCAAATACAAGATGTAAATAAGCTACTTAAGCAATTTACGCAAATGCAAAAAATGATGAAAAAAATGTCAGGCAAAGGCGGCATGAAAAAAATGATGCGCGGTATGCAAGGTATGATGCCACCAGGTGGTGGTGGAATGGGTGGCGGTGGTGGTATGTTCGGTCGTTAATTCTCATTATTTTATGGTCAATATTTTTTTAAAAAAGGTCGCATTTGCGGCCTTTTTTGTTTTTAACTATATGGGGTTATAGTGTTACGTTTACTTTCCTACTTCGAACTATCTTGGCCATAAATCAATAAAATTAACGTTAAACTAGATCTTTATGATATTTATTCGCATTTGTGTTTGTATTTGTGTATGATGCACGCAATTAATAATAATACACTAGCTCTAGCCCAAAATTATATCTCTTTTTATATATACGATGAGATCCCTGATTAAGATTGCAATGAGCTCAACCGGAGTAATAATGAAATTTAAAAGAAATGCACTCGCTATAGCTGTAATGGTAGCAACTTCTGCGTTAACTGCCTGTGGTTCAAGTAGTAATGATCCAGAGCCAGTTATTGAAGTACCAGCAGATCCAGTTAATGTAGCACCAACGGCTATCACGTTGTCAGCAGATACAGTTGATGAAAATGCAGTAGGCGCTGAGATTGGTACTTTAATCACTATGGATGCAAATACAGGTGATACTTTTACCTTCACGACCGACAATACTGATTTTGTTATTACCGGTGATATGCTTGCTCTTGCTGCTGAATCTTCATTTGATTTTGAAAAGACAACGAGTGTTGCTTTAAACGTTACTGTTACAGATAACGGTGGTTTAGCTCATACGCAAGAATTAACTATCGAAGTAAATGATG
>JBKEHN010000154.1:0-7324 GCA_046710905.1 Colwellia sp. | reverse complement strand
TAACACTCTATTTTACCGGCGCAGTAATAATTTTTGGCTTAACACAACTAGGTCTATTACTGCTTTTATAAAGTATCATTGAACTAGACAAGTGCTTGGTCAGTTGCTTAATACGCGTTTGGTTCGATGGATGGGTTGACATAAACTCTGCGGGTGCTGATTGACCCGAACCTTCGCTTAGCTTGGCCATATTTTGCCACAATTTAATGCTTGCACTTGGTTCAAAGCCTGAACGTGCCATAAGATCTTGACCAACAATATCTGCTTCACTCTCGTGGGAACGGCCATAAGGCATTATTACACCATATTGTAAACCTAAACCTAACCCTGCCATCCATAAACCTTTATTGTCTACATCTGTTAATCCTAGCGCTGCAGTTACAGCAGTCATACCCATATTCTGTAGCTTATTTGCGGACAAACGTTCATTTGAGTGATGTTCAATGACGTGTCCAACCTCATGACCAATAATCGCGCCTAGTTGATCTTGATTTTCAGTCACGTTTAAAATACCCGTATAAACACCTATTTTTCCACCAGGTAAAGCGAAGGCATTCACTTGCGCTGAATCAAACACGATCACTTCCCAGTCACCTTGATGAACTGATTTATCGACATTTTTGGTAATAGATTTCGCAACACACTGTACAAAATCATTAGTCGCTTTATCTGTACTAATTGGCGTATTCTTTTTCATGTCTTCAAATGAAGCTGCGCCCATTTTATCGAGCTCAGATTCAGAAAATAACATCACTTGTTTGCGACCAGTGCTTGAACTTGTACAGGCGGTAAGCGCTATTAATGCACTAAGTATAATGAGGGGGAGTTTCATGACTAACTTATATAATCCTTAAATAGTAAGTAGTCGTATTTTATGACGACCTTACTTAATATACTAGTCAGAATTATTCTTTAGTCGTTTTCACTTTCTTTAACTTATGTTTATTCCTCTTTATTCAATATTCTTGAGCATAAAAAAACCGAGCACTGCTCGGTTTTTAAAGACTAACATTACATAACTTAAATGCTAACTACCCACTAAGGCTAATAATATCCCCGCAGCTACAGCTGAGCCAAGCACACCAGCAACATTAGGTCCCATTGCATGCATCAACAAGAAGTTGTGTGGATTAGCTTCCAAACCAACTTTGTTGGCAACACGTGCAGCCATAGGTACGGCTGAAACACCTGCAGCACCAATTAATGGGTTAATGGGATCTTTAGATAACTTATTCATAGTTTTCGCCATCAAGACCCCTGAAGCAGTACCAATTGAAAAAGCTACCGCGCCTAAACCCAAAATACCGAGTGTTTCTACATTTAAAAAGGCTTCTGCACTGAGCTTTGAACCAACGCCCAATCCTAAGAAAATAGTGGTGATATTAATTAATTCATTTTGTGCAGTAGTACTTAAGCGATCGACAACACCTGACTCTCGCATCAAGTTACCTAGACAAAACATACCTACTAATGGTGTTGCTGAAGGTAAAAAGAAAATTGTCATCATTAAAACACCCAGAGGAAAAATAATTTTCTCAATTTTAGTAACTGGGCGTAACTGCTTCATTTCAATTTTACGTTCTTCTTCAGTGGTTAATGCTCTCATGATAGGCGGTTGAATAATTGGTACCAATGCCATATACGAATAGGCTGCGACAGCAATAGCACCTAATAATTCAGGGGCTAACTTTGAGGCAAGAAAAATAGCTGTAGGACCGTCAGCGCCGCCAATAATAGCAATGGCTGAAGCATCCTTAAGGGTAAACTCTATACCTGGTACATAATTTAAAGCAATAGCACCAAACAGAGTAGCAAATATACCAAACTGTGCTGCTGCACCTAAAAGCAATGTTTTTGGGTTAGCGATAAGGGCACCAAAGTCAGTCATAGCACCAACACCCATAAAGATAATGAGTGGGAAAATCCCGGTATCAATACCCGCATAGTAGATATAATGTAACAAACCACCTACTTCTGAAAAGCCTGCAATAGGAATATTAGTTAAAATTGCACCAAAGCCCATAGGTAACAACAATAAGGGTTCAAAGTTTCGAGCAATAGCAAGATAAAGTAAACCCCAACCAACTAACATCATCACTATTTGACCTAACTCAAAATTAGCTAAACCAGTTGAAAGCCATAATTTTATTAATGAATCCATGTGACCTCCTATGAAAAACTAAGTAAGGCATCACCAACGGCAACTGAATCGCCCTCTCTGGTGAATAATGAGACTATTTCGCCTGCTGAAACTGCCCGAATTTCAGTTTCCATTTTCATTGCTTCCATTATGATAACGACATCACCCGCTTCTACATAATCACCTTCATGAACCAATACCTTAAAGATGTTACCCGCTAGTGGTGCATTTAACGTTTCTTCTGCTGTGATAGATGCTGATTGTTTCATTGCATCATCACCAGCAGGATGCGTTATCGTATCAATAGAGCCTCCAGGCGCAACAATTACATCATAAATCTTGCCATCAACACTAACGGCATAGTTTTCTGTCGTAGTTACCGTATTTGTCTTTGCAGAAGCTTTAGCATTGCTGCTCGCTTTAGTCGGAATAGGTTCGAAAGCCGCTGGATTATTCCTATTTTCTAGAAATTTCAAACCTATCTGTGGGAATAATGCATAAGTTAATACATCATCAATACTTTCATCCGCTAGGTTAATATTTTTATCTTTCGCTAAAGCTTGTAATTCATCAGATAGTTTATCCACTTCAGGATCTAATAAGTCAGCTGGACGGCAAGTGATAACTTCTTTACCATCTAAAACGCGTAATTGTAGTTCAGCATCAACCGGAGCGGCAGTAGCACCATATTCACCTTTTAAGACACCAGCAGTTTCTTTTGTTATAGATTTATAACGTTCACCCGTTAGTATATTAAGAACGGCTTGTGTACCTACAATTTGCGACGTGGGGGTTACTAGAGGAATATATCCTAAGTCTTTGCGAACTTTAGGGATCTCAGTTAAAACATCATCAAATCTATCAGATGCACCTTGCTCTTTTAGCTGGTTTTCCATATTCGTCAACATGCCACCCGGTACTTGTGCCGTTAAAATACGGGCATCAACACCTTTTAAACTGCCTTCAAATTCAGAATATTTTTGTCTAACATCACGAAAATAGGCGGCAACCTCTGCCATTTTTTCAACATTAAGACCTGAGTCGCGTGGAGTACCTTCAACAATAGCAGCAATAGTCTCCGTTGGTGAGTGGCCATAAGTCATACTCATCGAAGAAATTGAAGTGTCTATTACATCAATATCGCTATCAATCGCCTTCATTTGAGTAGCAAGACTCAAACCGGTTGTTGCATGACAATGTAAAGCGATAGGTAATGAGACGGTCTCTTTTAAGCGACTAATTAATTTGGCAGCATCATAAGGCTTTAATAACCCAGACATATCCTTAATACAAAGAGAATGAGCACCCATATCTTCAAGCTGCTTAGCCATAGTTAACCAACCTTCAAGTGTATGCACTGGGCTTTCAGTATAACTTAACGTACCTTGAGCATGCGCCCCAACCCTAACGGCGGCCTTAATAGATGTTTGCAAATTTCTAACATCATTCATGGCATCGAAAATTCGAAAAACATCTATACCATTGATGTGCGCACGTTCAACAAATTTTTCTACAACATCATCAGCGTAATGGCGATAACCTAGTATATTTTGACCACGGAATAACATTTGCTGCTTGGTTTTAGGCATGGCTTTTTTAAGCGCTCGAATTCTTTCCCATGGATCTTCGCCTAAATAACGAATACATGAATCAAACGTTGCACCACCCCAAGATTCAATTGACCAATAACCAACGTCATCTAGTGTTGCTGCGATTGGCAACATGTCTGCTAAACGTAGCCTAGTGGCTAAAATTGATTGATGTCCGTCTCTTAAGACAACTTCGGTGATACCTAATGGCTTACTCATGTTAACGCCCTTTTATCTAAAATTTTAATTACAATAGTGATGAAGAGTTTCAATTTTGGTCAAGCTTATTTATCTTGGCCATGTTGAGATCGGTAACGTTTTACCGCTCCGCTAATTGCAGCAACAACAGCTGGTGAAATATCACCGTTAGTTGTGCTCTTAGTCTTTTTATTTGGTCGAGAATGTGATGCGACAATAGGGTCTGGAAACTTCACCGCCAATCTTGCCAATACTGTATTAATAAAAACAATTAATACACCTAAAAATGCAAAAACAAATACCATTCCTGCCAACATCAGTGTTCCAGCTTCTACAAATTGCTGCTGCATATTGTCCATCTTTCTTTCTCGTTCACAAAAATATTACAATTAGAATAATCACTCCAATACCTACATTGCAAACAATTTAATGCTGTTTCATAAAAATAACTTAGCGTCAACCCCAAAATCGATGAATATTCATCATAACAGACGAAATATACATACCATTTTGCATATTTTAAATACTGTATACAATATCAAAACCTTCAATAGCAGGTACCTCAATTAGATAAGTAATCTTTTTATACAGTATACAAGAGTAATACTCACATTCACTCTTGTTGTATATTTATACGAAGACATAGGTAGTTAGTAAGATAATTAATGTTTAGAATAGTATCTAGAAGTAGATGAATTTATCATCTAGCTCTATAAATTATCGATCTATTAATAGATAAAAGTCCCTGCAAAGACGAGCCTAGAAAATCAAAAAAAGATCTTCATATTGATGGCGACATTTAACTATTAATAACCTATCTATTGCAGGTTATTTACCCTTAGAATGAAGTGAGTATTCTGGCGAGATAATTATTTATGCTTATTGCTGTTCCTGTGCTTTAAATACGATTAACGCATGGCTTCTTTGAAGTGGATACTCATTATGGTAATCACCCTTAGAATTAAACAGTTAAGCTAACAGGCGTCCTCATCTATAATTACTATCTCCATCATAGAGGCGAACAAGCTGATTTAAAAATAAGGCTTGCTATTTTTTATTTGGGATAAGGTTAATAAGGCAATATTCTAACTAGGAACTCTAAAGGGACTGACTCGTTACCAATTTTCTATTTGATACCAGCTATCTAGCATTATGTATCAGGGACTCTATACTTAGTACCCTAAAATAACGAGCTTTCGATATGGTAGGCGCTTCTAGAGTGGAACCTGCCTTCACAGTGAGATTCAGCCATAGCCAACTTTCTATTAAATATAGAACTAGGCAGCTTCAAGTATTAGACGATATATATTTAGCTCTTTAAACGAAAAAAGCCCCTCCTAAAAAGGAGAGGCTTTCAATATGGTGGGCGCGGCAGGAGTCGAACCTGCGACCGCCTGGTTCGTAGCCAGGTACTCTATCCAGCTGAGCTACGCGCCCTCATTTAAGTTATTATTTATATCGTTACTTAATCGATAACGAACTAGAACCTTGACATTAAAATATATTTAACCAGCCTTAAAAAGCTGCGCTTCATTATTTAATCACTTGAAGTAAGCACGAAACAAGTAAGATTTAAGCCTGCTACCATTAATGACTAAATAATTATAAATATCTATATTCTATAGATTAATATTTTGATTTAAATCAAAAATATCAGCTTCTACACTTTGAGAAAAAAAAAGCCCCACCTATAAGGTGGGGCTTAAGATATGGTGGGCGTGGCAGGAGTCGAACCTGCGACCGCCTGGTTCGTAGCCAGGTACTCTATCCAGCTGAGCTACACACCCAAAGTATAAAATTTTATCCAGCTTTAACAATAGCTGCCTTCATTATTTAACCACTTAAAGAAAGTGGTGGGCGTGGCAGGAGTCGAACCTGCGACCGCCTGGTTCGTAGCCAGGTACTCTATCCAGCTGAGCTACACACCCTCATAAACTATTTTTTATATCTTAGTCTAAAGATAATAACTATTTTTCTACACAACCATTATTATTTATAATAATAAAATGGCGGAGAGCGAGAGATTCGAACTCTCGAACGGATTTAAAACCGTTACTCCCTTAGCAGGGGAGCGCCTTCGGCCACTCGGCCAGCTCTCCATTATTTTTTACTTCTTTATTGTCAAGTTCTAATATATATTGAAATACTTTAGATAAAACACCTTATCTTGATATAAACCAAAAATTCCTTTAACAGGTAAGCGTCTTCGACCACTTGGCCGCCTCTCCAATGGGTGCGAATAATAAGGGATTCTAAAAATAAGTCAAACAATATTTAGTATTTATTTACTATAACTTTCTATTTGCTGACAATTCAATCAAATATGTTATTTTTTAATCATTAAGTAAACGCGAAGTATAAAAAACACCGCCTTGGCGGTATTTTATAACCGTTATATAAAGTGATAAATAACACTGTGTCTAACGCTATGATCAAAAAAATCTACTAATCAACTTAATAATAAGTGATTTATAGAGCTTTATTGCCTGGAACTTCAGTATCACTCTTTTCGGCTTGAATGCGCATATAAATTTCTTCACGGTGTACTGAGATTTCTTTTGGCGCATTAACGCCTATTCTTACCTGATTTCCTTTAACACCTAAAACAGTCACGGTAACTTCGTCACCAATCATTAAAGTTTCACCTACGCGTCGTGTTAATATAAGCATATTTTCTTCCTTATCCTTTAAAGTGAGATCACTAAGTAAATATATATAAGCTAGTAATATATTCGAATAGCTACTTTTTAATCTATACACTATATCTAAATAGTCAATTTTTTAAAAAGTCATTATTCATTAAAAACACCATATCCGATGCTCGTTTCTAATGAAAATTCGATAATAAGCAACAAAAATATTGTTACGCTATTAATATGTTCTATTTTAGCAAGATTTCCATATCCTTTAATAGTCTTATAGCTTATTTTTACTACGAAATCTGTGTTCTATTGTAATGTTTCGTAATCAGTAACAAAGTAATAACATTCAATAATTAAAATAACCTATTTATAACATACATAAAAGCTAAAAAAAGAAGCAATTACTGCCTTTTTTATCATGAGTGGCGTTACTGATTAAGTACTACTGACTAGTTTTATAGCAATTCTATTCTATCCACTTGAAGAGATTTATATTAGGAAAATTGAGCCAATCATCATAAAAGTACATTTTTATTAAGGGTCATATCTATTAAAAAAATGTAACAACAAATATACTTTGCTCAACTTATCTTAAAGGGCTGATTAACGATATCTTTACGCTAGCTTACTGATTTCGACAATAGAATAGCTATCCTCGTCATCAGTGTCTTACCTAAAGACATTTATGATTCTAGTTGAATGCTACACCTTCAAGTAGAATGGGTATATATATCGGTTATCAGTCAAGATAAAGG
>JBKEHN010000153.1:0-7470 GCA_046710905.1 Colwellia sp. | reverse complement strand
ATAAAAAAGTTAAATTAACAGTAATAAGAGAAGGAAAAAATAAAGTATTTACCGTTAAATTAAAGCAGGATCAAAGTGCTGATATTACAGCAGCTAGCATTCACGCTATGCTAGCTGGTGCTCAATTGGAAAATGACACTAAAAATCAGGCCATTATCATAGAACAAGTTGAACAAAACTCTCCGGCTGAAATGGCAGGCTTTAAAGCTGGTGACATAATCACTGGCGTTAACCGTAGTCGTATAAAAGATATCGCTCAGTTGCGTGATTACTTAAAAGATAAAAGTGGTGTCTTAGCGTTAAACATTGTTCGAGATAATCACTCTCAGTACATAATGATCCGTTAATACTTAATTAAGTACAGGAAACTTTAACCTGTAAGCTGATTATACTGAACTGAGCTATTCGATTGCTGGGGACAATATGATCAGCTTTTTTTATGTTACACTGAAAATATTGGTACAACATAAAATAAGATAGCCTTTGAAACTCTTCTATTCAATCAAATATACCGTTACAGCAATAAGTTACGGTGTGCTACTCGCCATCGTATTATTACTGCTTATGCCTGGATTAGTCCCTGGCTTAAATAATACCAGTTTAGCCACAAGTCTTTTTAAAGGTGGACAAGCACAACAAGCGCCATTATCTTTTGCTAAAGCGGTTAGTATCGCTAGCCCTGCTGTTGTTAATATTTACTCAGAGCAAATTGAAGTGAATCCACAATACGGACGTAAAGCCCGTAAAAGCACCCGTTTAGGCTCTGGGGTAATTATGAGTACCCAGGGTTATATTCTAACTAATTTACACGTAATTCGACAAGCTGACCTTATTCAGGTTCTCCTGCAAAGTGGTCAAATCTATCCAGCTGAACTGATAGGCTTTGATCATTATACTGATTTAGCGGTGCTAAAAGTAAATGCAATCAATCTACCAGTAATTCCACAAAGAAAAGAACAAATATCGCTCGTTGGAGATATCGTTCTTGCCATTGGTAACCCATTAAACTTAGGCCAAACTGTCACTCAGGGTATTATTAGTGCAACCGGTCGAAATGGTTTAAGTAATACCAGTTATTTAGAGTTTTTACAAATGGATGCTGCTATCAATGAAGGTAACTCAGGTGGAGCACTTATTAACAGTAATGGTATTTTAGTTGGTATCAATTCAAGAAAATTTACGCAATCAAATCCACAGTTAACGATTCAGGGGATTTTCTTTGCCGTGCCTTATCAGTTAGCTTCCAAGGTTATGCGTCAAATTATCGAAAATGGCAAAGTAGTACGTGGCTGGTTAGGCATTTCCACGACAAATTACCATAGTGAATTGAAGGGTTTCATTGTTGAGACAATCATGAATAATAGTCCCGCACAAGTAGCTGGCATAGAAGTCGGTGATGTAGTCTATCAGATCGATAATACCCCTATTAAAAGTGTTGCTGCTGCCTTAGATATTATTGCTGAAACTCACCCTAATACCGAATTAACCTTTAAAATTTATCGCCAAGGTAATGCAATAGAGACTAAAGTTAAAATTATTGAGTTATCTAACTAACCTTTACACGCAAGCCAAAGCACCAACGCTAGCTATCGTTGGCCTAATCATGCACTCGTAATAAAAAAGGCAGACTGTAAGATACAGTCTGCCTTTTTTATTAAGAGTGCTGCTTAACCAAGCAGCACTATAAACTAAGTCGTATTAACTAAACGTAACTAATTATAGTGCTTACGAGTCTAATTCAAGTAAATATTTTACTAAATTCTGGTAATCTTGCTCAAAATTATTTTTGTCTAATTTAGTCGCATCAACTTTATACTTACCATTAACAATAATCGTTGGTACACCTGTCAATACACGTTTAGCCGTCATATTTTCTTGGTATTTCTTCAATGACTTAGCTTTTGAGTTGACACTAAAGCTTTTCATTAGCTTATCGAACTTATCTCCATCAGCACCATTTAAAACAAAGATATTTCTTAAGTCTTTTTCTGAGGTAATTACCGCCTTTTGCACATGAATATAATTAAATACTGCGCCAACTAATTTATCGCTATTCTCTAATTGTTCAGCTACGACAATTGATTTGGTGATCATTTGTTGAATTTTAGGACTAGCGCCACGCAGAAAATCGACATGATTACGCTCAAATGTAGCATCCTTAGGTAAACTCTTTTTAAGACCATGCATGATAGGCTCAAACTTAAAACAGTGCCCACAATAAACGGAGAAGTACTCTCTCACTTCTTTTTTCTTCGTTACTGTTTCATTCACTTTAGTATATTGCTCACCTTCCGTATATTGCGTAGCTGCGACGTTTACTGATAAAGCCAACAATGGCATTAACAAAAGAGATTTTAGTATTTTATTCATTATTATTTCCTAAAGTAAAATGGCCTAGTTAAAAAGAACTAAGGCTAAAAAGTATTCAAACTTAACGGTGGTTGTTGCAAAGCTGACATTTGTTCTTTGAGCATCAGTATTTGCTGCTCCCAATATTTCTCGGTATTAAACCAGGGAAAGTTTTGAGGAAAAGCTGGATCATGCCAACGTTTACACAACCATGCCATGTAATTAACAACACGCATAGTCCTTAATGATTCTATCAAGAGAAGCTGCTCACTTTCAAACGTAAAGAACTCCTCATAGCCCATTAATAGTGTATCAAGTTGTAACAACTGCTGTTGTCTGTCCCCTGATAACATCATCCAAAGATCTTGAATAGCAGGTCCCGTTCGACAATCATCTAAATCAACAAAGTGAGGTCCTTCATCACGCCATAAAATATTACCCGCATGACAGTCACCATGTAAGCGAATTTTCTGCATGTCCTTGGCTGGTAGATACTGTTGAGCCGCCACCTTAATCACCTGATCTAAAATGGTAAAAAAGGCAGTTGTTAAACTTTTAGGGACATACTTTGAGGTAATAATACTTTCACGAGCTTGATAGAGTAACTCTTCACTATTAAAACTTGGTCTCTGTATGAAGTCATTTTGTGATGAAACAGCATGAATTCGACCAATAAAACGTCCCATCCATTCTAACTGATTAAGGTTATCAACTTCAAAAATACGTCCACCTCGACAAGGAAAAACAGCAAACTGATAACCTTGGTATTCAAATAAACTTTGTCCATTGACTTTAAGTGGCGCAACAATGGGTAATTCTTGTTCTGCTAGCTCAAAAGAAAAGTCATGCTCTTCAAGTATTTGTTTAAGCTGCCAACGCTGTGGTCGATAAAACTTGGTAACGTACTTAACCAAGTTATCATCGTGAAATTGATAAACACGGTTCTCATAGCTATTTAGCGCTAACAAGCCACTATCAACACTAAAACCAGCACTCTCTATACCATCAATAATCAAGTCAGGTGACAAGGCACTAAAATCAAATGATGCCATTAGCGTTTATTAAAAAATCGGCTTTCTTGCTCGATTTTCGCCTCACCTTCCGGTGCAATTTGTTCAACGGTAAAAGTAATATTACTCATATATTTTTCCAACTCATAAGGGTCCACCGAAATACTAATAGGCAGTGTATAAGCAGTAGCCGCCTCAACGGTCACTTCTTGCTTACCATGCCATTGCGTATTCTCAATACCTTTAACCGAGAGTTTATAGGTATTATCTGTTTGCGACATATTTAGAATTTTTAGGGTATAAACGTTCTCAATTTCACCATTAAATTTCTCTCTTGCTAGTTCAGTGCGATCTCGAGTAATATCTAACGATAACGGTACACGATTAACAATTTCAAGCACTAACATACTGCTCATAATAACAAGTAATACTCCGTAACCAATGAGTTTCGAACGTACCAGATGAACTTTTTTACCTTGTAATTCATGCTCAGTAGTATAACGGATCAATCCTTGTGCATAATTCATCTTACTCATAACTCCCGAGCAAGCATCAACACAGGCACCACAATTGATGCATTCATATTGCAAACCATTACGAATATCTATGCCGGTAGGACAAACTTCAACACATAAATTACAGTCGATACAATCTCCTAATCCCATAGCTTTCTGATCATCTTTACGACCACGAGGACCACGACTTTCACCGCGCTTAGCATCATACGAAACAGTTAAGGTGTCTTTATCAAACATCGCTGACTGAAAGCGCGCATAGGGACACATATGCAAACAGACTGTTTCTCGCATCCAACCGGCATTACCATAAGTAGCGAAAGTGAAAAAGGCTAAAATTCCCGCCATCATCATACTTGTATCTAAGGTGAAAACATCGGTAAATAAAGCTTGCATAGGTGAGAAGTAACCCGCGAAAGTCATCGCGGTAAATAAAGAAAACAACAGCCAGGCAGTATGTTTTAAGGTTTTTCGTATTACTTTATTCGGATTATTTTTTTGCTCATCTAATTTTCTCCGCTGATTAGCGGTACCTTCAATTTTTTCTTCAAACCATATAAAAATGAAGGTCCAAACAGTTTGTGGACACATATAACCACACCAAACTCGGCCAAGAAAAGTGGTAACAAAAAATAGTAAAAAGGCTCCAAAGATACTAAACCAAGCCAGTAAGGTTAAATCTTGAGGCCATAGGGTCAGACTCCATAAGGTAAAGCGTTGTTCGCCTATATCGAATAGAACGGCTTGGTGACCATTAAACTGAAGCCAAGGAAGCATTATAAAGAAAGCAAAATACACCAAATTCATACGCTGTCTTAGTTTTTGAAACAAACCAGAAAATTTACGCACATATATTTGATCGCCAGGCTTGTAGCGTTCTTTACCAGTATTTTTACTGCCGTGAATTTTGACATTTTTAATGGGGATATGTTGTCCTACCACCGCCTTATTTGTCTTAGGCGCTGAGGATGATTGGTCGTCTACTATCACAATGAATCCTTGATAAGCGAAAAAACTACTAATAAACTATAAGCTAGCATTAAAAAGAGAATGATTTTATTAACAAATGAGTACAATAGTGAATAAATTATACCGTAAATGGTCTCATTAAGATAAAATCCTCTCCAACTAATCTATTATATGACATATTATGAAAAATTTATTGTTCTTAATCGTCTCAGCTTCACTCTATTTGCATTTTTATCCTAATGAGAAAGTGACACAATTTTACAATAAAAGTAAAGGCGTATTACTTGAGAGTTTCAGTGAATTCAGTGATACAAAAATACGTTTAAAGGCCGATAAGATTTATCTTGATTTAGAAAATGAACTTGCAACTTTTTCTGAGCAAGAGATAGAGAGCTTAAAAGAAATCACCTCTTCAAGAGATAGTGTTGAAGCATTTTACTTAACCGTCTGTAAAACCGACAAAAGAGACTACATTTTTCATATCACTAATGAAAAGAAAATATGTGCAACTATTAGTCGCTACTCGAACATGCTTTAACCAGAAGGGTTAAAGCATGTTTTTGATATAAAGACTAATTAGTAGATAACTTTAATAATAATTTAGTAAAGTTATCGCTAGCTTGTTCTTGATCAACATGTTGTTGATTTATTACCTGCCACAACCCATTAACCATCACATCCAAAATAGGATTCTGCTGACTAGCAAAGATAACACTATCTAGTAAGTGTTGCTTAGCATTAGCAAATAGCTTGGTTTTATCCTTATCTAGCACTAATAAATCCGCCTGTTTACCAATAGCTAAACACCCAGTATTACTGTTAGTACTCTGAGCACCACCTTGAGCAGCTTGCTGCCATAAATTTTGTCCAACTGAAGCTTGTTCATCTGTGGCTAAAATAGCACGTTGTTGCTTAATAAGGCGCTGAGTATATTCAAGCCAGCGTAATTCTTCAATTGGGTTTACTGAGATATGACTATCAGATCCAATAGCAATAGTACCTTTTTCAGCAAGAAACTCAGTAGTTGGAAAAATACCATCGCCTAAGTTAGCTTCAGTAGTAGGACAAATACCAGCAACGGCTTGTTTAGCGATAATACCTTTTCTTTCTACTTCATCAATATGCGTTGCATGAATTAAGCACCAATGCTTATCAAGCTCTACGTTATCAAGTAACCATTGCACTGGCCTTTTACCGAAATGACTAAAGCAATCATCAACTTCTTTTTGTTGTTCACTAATATGAATATGGATAGGTGCTTGGTTATCTAAATTACGTACGTGTTTTACTGCACTTAATAGTGATGTTTTATCCACTGCGCGTAAAGAGTGTGGTGCAATACCAACATTACTATTTGAGTATTGTCCACTTAAGGTAAAGCAGTCACTTACTAACTGGTTAAACTGCTGAGTAGAATTAATAAAGCGTTTTTGGCCATCACTCGGTACTTGCTCACCAAAACCACTGTATTGATAAAGAACAGGCAATAACGTTAAACCGATACCAGACTCTTGTGCCGCATCAAAAATAGCTTTTGCCATAGTAGCTAAGCCTGTACTATTGTTTTTTGAGCTGTTGACTTCAGCAGTATCGGCGCCATAAGAACTACCATCAATATCATGATGTAAATAATGAAATTCTGCGACACGGGTATAGCCCATTTTTAGCATTTCAATATAAAGTTGCTTGGCAATATTTTTTGTATCAATCTCTGTTAGCTGTGCTAAAAATTGATACATAATTTTTCGCCAAGTCCAGAAACTATCTTGCCCTTCACTGCCTTGCTCACTAAAACCAGCAAAAGCACGTTGAAATGCATGTGAATGGCAATTAACCATCCCTGGAATGATGGCTCCTTTAGCTATTTCTGCACCTTTAACCATACCGGCATCAATTGCCGTAATAATACCTTGCTCAATAGTAATGGTTTGATTACTTGCCCAACCATCATTTAATAAAATATTTTCTGCGTATAGTTTCATATTGCTCTACTAGAGTTATCTATTAATATTGTAAATATTTTTCAGTATATTATTGCTTTAACGTTACTTATCTTCAGTAAAATCAGCAAGACATTGCACAAAATCCTGTAACTTTTCTTTTACTTTAGCGGCTTTTTCTTCATTATATTGATCACTCGGCTCATCCATATAAGTATGTTGTGATAACTCTAACTGAACAGCATGAATATTGTCTGCTGGACGACCATAACCACGAGTGATATAACCGCCCTTAAAACGACCATTTACAACCGTAGAATAAGGCGATAGATCAAGTTGAGCTACTTTATTAATTAGTTCAGCGCTACAGCTTTCACCATTGGCGCTACCAAAATTAAAGTCGGGTAATTGCCCTTCAAAAAAACGTGGCACTTTTGACAATATAGAATGAGCATCAAGTAAGACAACTTTGCCATATCTTGCTTTCATTTCAGCCAGCGTATTTTTTAATGCTTGGTGATAAGGTTGCCAGTAACCATCAATTCTTCGCTGAACTTCAGCTTCATCAGGTTCTTGCCCGGTAAGATATAATGGTGACAAATCAAATGCAGTCGTTGGGCAAAGCTCTGTACTGTTCGCTCCAGGATATAAATTTATGCCATCAATATTTCGGTTTAAATCGATAAC
>JBKEHN010000152.1:0-7490 GCA_046710905.1 Colwellia sp. | reverse complement strand
CTTCTAATTGCTGACCAATTTCTTGAATAGTTTCAAGTTTTGGCCCCGATATTTTAATACCAACCGGTGTTTTTATACCGGTAGCTAACATATCAATACGGGTTTTTATTGGCATAACCCAAGCATTGGTGACACCAGGTAATTTTACGATAGCATCAAGCTCTTTTTTCAAACTGTCGGTCGTAACACCTGCACGCCATTGACTTTTCGGTTTAAATTGAATAAAGGTTTCTATCATAGTTAATGGGGCTGGATCAGTTGCCGTTTCAGCACGACCTACTTTACCAAAGACGGTTTTAACTTCAGGTACGGTTTTAATTAGCTTGTCGGTTTGCTGCAATAGCTGTCTTGCTTGGCCGATAGAAATACCTGGGTATGTGGTTGGCATATACATCAAGTCTCCCTCATCAAGCGGAGGAATGAATTCACTACCAATTTTATCTAATGGATATAAACCAATGAGAAACACCACAAAAGCAGCAGATAAGGTCACTTTAGGAAAATGTAATACGGCTTTGAGCGTAGGTAAGTAGAGTGACGTCAAGAATTTATTAACCGGATTTTTATGTTCAGCAAGGACCTTACCGCGAATAAAGTAACCCATTAATACTGGTACCAAAGTAATAGCTAAAGCAGCAGAGGCAGCCATTGCATAAGTTTTAGTGTAAGCCAATGGTGAAAACATCCGACCTTCTTGTGCCTCAAGGGTAAATACCGGCACAAAACTGACCGTTATAATGAGTAAACTAAAAAACAGTGCTGGACCGACTTCACACGCGGCATCGGTAACTAGTTGCCAGCGGTTCTTATCGTTTAATATTGTACCGTCAGGTAAGCGTTCCATGTGTTTGTGCATATTTTCAATCATGACAATAGCGCCATCAACCATAGCGCCAATGGCAATGGCAATACCGCCAAGAGACATAATATTAGCATTTAAACCTTGGGCATGCATGACGATAAATGCCGTTAAAATACCAACAGGAATACTAATAATAACCACTAAAGAAGAGCGTAGATGAAAGAGAAAAATGACACAAACTAAGGCAACCACAGCAAACTCTTCTAACAGTTTCATCGCCAAATTACTCACCGCGCGTTCAATTAATGCAGATCTGTCATAAACAGGGACAATTTCTACCCCTTCAGGTAAGCCTTTTTTCAGTTGTTCGAGTTTAGTTTTTACGCGGTTAATAACTTGCTGAGCATTTTCACCAAAACGCATAACTACAATACCGCCAACGGTTTCACCTTCACCATTGAGCTCGGCGATACCACGGCGCATTTGTGGACCCGTGCCTATTTCGGCAACATCTCGAAGTAACAGTGGTGTGCCATTTTTATTAACCCCTAATGGAATATTTTCAAGATCTTCCACACCTTTTAAGTACCCAGTTGCGCGTACCATGTATTCAGCTTCAGCCATTTCTACTACCGACGCGCCAATCTCTTGATTACCTTGCTTGATGGCGGTTTGAATAAGGGATAATGGGATACCAAAAGCACGAAGTTTGTCAGGATTAACTTGCACTTGGTATTGCTTAACCATACCGCCGAGTGCAGTGACTTCTGAAACACCTTTTACCGTTTGCAGTTCATATTTTAAAAACCAGTCTTGTAAACTACGTAATTGACTTAAATCATGTTGACCGGTTTTATCGATTAAGGCATAGAGGTATACCCAACCAACACCAGTAGCATCGGGGCCTAATTGTGGTTTTGCCTGACTAGGTAAGTTAGGTGATACCTGACTTAAATATTCTAATACACGAGAACGTGCCCAATAAAGGTCAGTATCTTCTTCGAAAATAACATAAACATACGAATCACCAAAAAATGAAAAACCACGCACCGTTACTGCACCAGGTACCGATAACATCGCGGTAGTTAACGGATAAGTGACTTGGTCTTCAACAACTTGTGGCGCTTGCCCTGGGTAACTCGTTTTGATGATAACTTGCACATCAGATAAATCAGGCAAGGCGTCAATTGGGGTGTTTTTTACCGCATATAAACCTAGGCCTACTAAAATCATAGTGGCCAATATGACCAAGAAACGATTGCCTACCGACCAACGAATAATGGCAGTAATCATTGCACGTCTCCTGTAAGAATAGGTCCTTGAGGCATGTCATGGTTGAGATTAGGAGTCATGGTCATAGCGCTAACAATAATAAAATCACCGGCTTGAATTTCGAAGGTAAACATCAAATAAGCATCAAGCGTAAATAGTGTCATATCAACAGATTCACTGACGATGAAATCAACAATGGCAGGCTCTCGGTTCCATTTTTCAATGGCTTCGCGATTGATAGTAACCATGCGATGATCGGTCATCACGGCAGTAACCGTACCGTGCACTGTTGCTGAAGATACCTTACTCATCGCCTCTTCTGTCATCGCCATCTGTTGCTGCTGTTCAGCATTCATACGTTTAAAATCAGAGCTTTTGCTTGATTCTGAATCAAGCAGGAATTGCGCGGAACTGACCACTCTTTCTCCTACTGAAAGGCCTGAAAGAATCTCGATATTATTACGATCAAAACGACCAATTTGCACCGCAATAGATTTAAAGTAACCATCACCTAAAGCCAAAACGACCCTATCCTGATTACCGGTACGAATTACTGCTTCTCTAGGCACCTGCAAAGCCGGTTCATTGTCATTGACCGCAATAGAAATTTGCGCGAACATATTAGGTTTTAAAGCACCGTTTTGATTATCAAATTGCAATCTCACAACACCAGTTCTAGTTTTTGGATCTAACATCGGATGCACATGTTCAACGTTACCTTGCCATTGTTTAGACGGTAAATAATCCAAACGCATGCTGGCGCTATCTCCTATAGCTACTTTAAAAACGTCTCGTTCAAAAAACTCTGCTTTTACCCATACCTGGGTCAAATCGACTATAGATAACATCATAGTTTCTGGTTTTACGTAAAAGCCTTGTCTGACAAATAAGCTTTCTACCACGCCATTTTGTGGGGCGTAAAAGGTGACATTTAACTGTACTTTTTTATCTTTTTTTAAGGCGTTAATGGCGTAACGAGGAATTTGTAGGGCGATCAGGCGATTTTCAGCGGCAGAAATTAAACGTTTGTTTTTTCGATCTAATGCAAGTAATAGCTCTTCTTGAGCATTCACTAACTCGGGTGAATATATATCATAAAGCGGCTGACCTTTTGTTACGGGGTCACCAATGGCATTGATATGAAGTTTTTCAATCCAGCCTGAAATACGTGGGTGAATATGCACTAATTTATCTTCGTCATAAGTGACATAACCTACCGTTTCTATGGTGGTATTGAGTACGCCATAACTTGCTGTAGTAGTACGTACACCTAAGTTGTTAACCACGCTTGGCGATATTTTTATGGTGCCTGCACCTTCATCCATCATATTATTTTGACTACCATAATAAGGGATTAAATCCATGCCCATAGGGGATTGACCCGGTTGGTCACGTTGATAGTTTGCATCCATCGGAGCTACCCAATACAGCGGTTTATTTTCATCAATGTCTGTAGAATTATCAACAGAACCAGCAGTATATAAATACTGAACGGGTAATGATTTTAGGATAACAAGGGTAATAATGGCACCAATAAATATGCCTACAGCGATGAGCTTTGTCGTCGTATTTTTATTGGTCAATTTTTGTTTTTCATTGTCATTGTCATTTTTAGGGGGAGTCATTATCTTTCCTCACGCATAGCAAATGCTTGTTGCGGTTTTACCAAATTACCAATAAAAAGGTAATTCAATTCTAATATAATTTTTTGTTCTTCAACGGTGATTTTTAGTTGCTCAATTTCTGCATTAAGTACGGCAATGCGGGATCTTACGACTTCTGAAAAATCACCATCATCATGGGTATAGGCTGTTAATGAGGCTTCTGCTTGGTCATGTATTTGTGGCAATAATCTTGTTTGGTAAAGTATTTTACGGCTATTGAGTCGTGTCAAACGGCCTTGTGCACTTGAGAATGCCGCCAATAATTGACGTAATAATAATATTTTTTCTGTTTTAACCACTTCAGTTGCTGAAATAGCTGATTTTACTATCATATCTTGACGATTATCAGTAAACAGTGGCAGATCGAAAGTAACGCCAACAGTGAATAAGTCGGCACGACTATTACCCATAGGATCATCATCTCGATAACCATAACTCGCATTAACGCCCCATTCTGGCTTATAGGCTTGTTCGGCCAAGTTTATGCCTGTTTTCGTTGCTAATATTTTTTTATCGAGCGCTAACACTGCTGGATGTTTAGCGAAATACTGAGCGAGCTCCTCAACAGATAACCAGTTATTACCTTGAAAATGATTACCTTCGGAGTAAGTACTAGTTAAACCCTGATGAATCAAGTCTAGTTGGGGTAATTTTTTGGTTAATTTCATCTGGTGTAATTGACTAATAGCAACTAGGGGATCTTGTCTATTATTGGCAAGAAAGGCCATTGATAGCCATTGCGATAACATACCTAAATAAGCATTTTTCTGTTGCGCTAATATATCTAATCTATCATCGAGACGAGTTAACTCTAACTGGGCACGCACAATATCTTGTTGACGTGTTTTACCTAACGTTGAAGAATAACTGGCTTGGGCAACATCAGCTAATTGTTCGAACAAGGAACGATTTAGTTCTATCAGATCAATGCTTTGTTGCATACGATACGCATCAAGCCACAAACTGCCAACAGTTACTGCGACTTTAGCTTCTCTGTCACTTCGTTGAAAGGGATAAGCTTCACTTTGAATACGTAATTGCTGATTTTTTATCGTTAGGCTATCACCACGAGGAAACATCTGAGTAATACCGACCTTGAGCTGTGTCATACCTTCTTGGGAAAAATCAAAACCATCGCTTGGAAGGTTTGCTAGTGCGACTGACATTTTAGGATCAGGCAAACTTGCAGCAGCATGACTCATTGCTTCAACGGCTTGTTGCTGATGTTTGTTACCGATAAGCCACGGGTCATTTTTTTGTGCGGTGGTTACTGTATTATTAAATGACCAGATTTTTTTATTCTCTGCATAGTTAGAGTCTGCAGCCTGAGTAGTCGGGCTATAAGCCAATAACCCGTTTAATGTGATAGCGCTGGTAATAACAAGGAACGCGTTAGCTGAAAAAGAAAATGCAAACATAACTCCCTCCTGAGGGAATATTGTACGGAAATAATTGTTTTGTTAACTAAGTCACTATCAATTTATTAATTTTAAATTAACAAGAACTAGAGGTTTTGCTGCGTCGATTGTTGTAAGTTATCAATGATAAGAGTAAACAACAAAATTTAGCCGCAATGAGGTTATGATTAGCTCAGTATAGGCGGTCTATAAGGGGAAGTTGGTGTTTGGCTTGTTACTAAAGTTGTGGCGGAAGCTATCTTGTTTGCTATGGCAATTTCTGGAATATAATGAATGACTGTAGTGAATGTTGATGCAGTTGAACAGCCACTAGTTAAGCAATCACATTCTTGAGCGCAGCAATCTTCGGTGGCAGTTGTTGAGTAAGCGGTTGTTGCTTTATCACAATCAGACATAACACTCATATTATGATGTGAGCTTGTTATTGATGACTTATCAGCCATAGATTGCATACTTGTCATGCTATAAAACATGGTCATAGATGCCATAGATTGACCAATAAAGATCAAACAAAGCAACAACACCATCAATGTTTTATTTATAAAAGTAGGCACAAGCAGCACTTAAATTATCAGTTAGGTACTATTGACTAATTATTAGCTAAGTCTTAAATAGAGACTAGTTAATAATCACGCAATAGAAAGTATTTTAATTCTAGCATCATTGAAAAGAACATAGCAATAATACCACTAAAATGGATAGTGTATAATGTTCAATGTTTCATTCATTTTGTGATGCTATTCATTACTTATGTTGTCTTATAACGGTCTTACTTAAGATGAAAGTATGAGACTATGTTGTGTTAATCAATGCTATTTAAATTATGAAAAAACATTAGGGTCTATTGAATTTTCGAGATTTTTTTTGCCGCTACTTGTTAGGTATTTATACAAGGTAGAGCCTTGGTAATGTGGTTATTCTGGACAATATGCTCCTGCATTAGCTATTAAGCTACATCCGTATAGCGTCACATAAAAAGGCGATAGCGCGGTAAAAATAGCCAACAAACGCTATCCAAAGGATTCGGCTAAAAGCGTTTGACTCTTTGTTGAGTAGTATTTGCTTAGAGTGACTAGGCTACATAATAGCCACAACCATTAAAACGCTTTTATCTCGATCAAAATTTAATCGAGAAAAATCAACAGATCTTAGGCTTTTGAAGCTATAGCATAATAACGTTATTATTAATTTCAACGGATGAAAATAATAGTAAATTACGTTATATAATCAATAGATGAGCACCGTTAGTCAGATCCACATTCCTGTTAGGATAAGTATATAAAATGAGTTTATTATGACCTATTGGCAAAAGTTCACGTTATTAAATAAACGTATTAGAGGCGTTATTTATAGTGCTATAGCCGTATTAATTTATGCTATAGCAGGCTTCTTTATTGTACCTCTGGTATTAAAGCCGGTTGTTATTGATACCTTGACAGAAAAATTAGAACGACAAGCCCAATTAGAAGCAATCGAATTTAACCCGTTTACTTTATCCATTACCTTAAAAAAATTCAGTATTACTGGCAAACATACGGATAAATTACTTGGTTTTGATCTATTAATTTTAAACCTTCAAGCTTTACCTCTCATACAAAAAATCATTTCATTTGATCAAATAATTATTAATCAACCAGAAATTAGCGTGGTAATACTTGCGAATGGTGAATATAACTTTCAAGATATCATTGTTAAAAATGCTTCTGCTACAGAAGAAGATGAAAAGACAGGTGATTCGGTTTGGATTTTATCAATAGATAAATTTCGTCAAAATGAAGGGATCATCAATTTCAGTGATCAAAATAGGGAAACAAGCTATCAGCAGCAGATTAAAGACATTGATGTGGTATTAGATGATTTTTCAACTAAAGCGGGTGACAATAATACCCACCATATCAACGCTAAAACATCACAAGGTACAGAGTTTAACTGGCAAGGTAACTTTAGTTTATTTCCTCTCAAGTCATCTGGTGAGATTGCTTTAGTCAGTAAATTACATGTTATTTCTGATTATTTGCAACACAGAACATTATTCAGTATTACTAACGGTACCTTGACACTTAACAGTCAATATCATTTTGAATTTTTCCCTGAAGAGACACAATTTACCCTTAATAATTTAATGGCTTCAATTTCTACGTTAGAGATTCGTCGACAAACGGACAACGAAAAAATCATCACATTAGATGAATTTACTCTAGAGCTTGAATCTTTGGACACAGCGAATAAAAAAATCTTAATTAAGGATATTTCCAACAAAGGTAGCTTTATTGCGCTTAACAGAAATAAGTCATCAAAATTTGATATTGAAGACTTATTTATATTACAAGATGC
>JBKEHN010000151.1:0-7602 GCA_046710905.1 Colwellia sp. | reverse complement strand
TCATGTGATGTTGTCATGTGATGTTGTCATGTGAAATTGTAGTATGAGAATATAGTGAACTGTTTTAACTTATCTTATTTTCTGGTTAGTATAACCTATAACATTATTATCTATTAGATTATTACCTATTAGATTAGTACTTATTAAATCATTACCGATAAAAGATTATATGACCATCATTTTTTATCGTCCTATACAAAGAGGCTTTTATGGATATTACCGAACTACTTGCATTTAGTGTGCAACATGACGCATCAGATTTACATTTATCGACAGGTACACCACCAGCTATACGTGTTGAGGGTGATGTACGAAAACTAAATATTCCCGCGTTTGATGCAAAAGATGTTAATGCGTTAGTGTATGACATTATGAATGATCGCCAACGCAAAGAATATGAAGAGAATTTAGAGGTCGATTTCTCCTTTGAAGTACCTAACTTAGCTCGCTTCAGGGTAAATGCATTTAATCAAAACCGAGGTCCAGCAGCGGTATTTCGTACCATCCCAAGTAAAATCCTTTCACTTGATGATTTAGGCTGTCCTGAGATATTTCGTGAGATAGCTGATACACCACGTGGCTTAGTGCTAGTTACTGGACCAACGGGCTCGGGTAAATCAACTACGCTAGCGGCAATGGTTGATTATATTAACGATAATAAAAACGACCATATTTTAACTATTGAAGATCCAATAGAATTTGTCCATGAAAACAAAAAATGTCTTATTAACCAAAGAGAAGTTCACCGTGATACGCTAAGTTTTTCTGCGGCGCTACGTTCAGCATTACGTGAAGATCCCGATGTTATCTTAGTAGGTGAAATGCGTGATTTAGAAACTATCCGTTTGGCTATGACCGCTGCAGAAACTGGCCATTTAGTCTTTGGTACCTTACATACAACCTCGGCACCAAAAACTATTGACCGTATTATTGATGTATTTCCAGGCGAAGAGAAATCTATGGTTCGCTCAATGCTGTCAGAGTCACTTCGCGCGGTAATCTCACAATGTTTAATTAAAAAAGTGGGTGGTGGTCGTGTGGCTGCCCATGAAATTATGATGGGTGTTCCTGCTATTCGAAACCTTATTCGCGAAGATAAAATTGCTCAAATGTACTCTGCGATTCAAACGGGTATGCAACATGGTATGCAAACTATGGATCAATGTTTACAGGGGCTTGTTAACCGAGGCGTGATCACTAAACAACATGCGATGGAAAAAGCAGTTGATAAAAACCAATTCTCACGCTTTTAAGGCTCAGGGTTTTAATACTTAGGTTTTAAGAAATAGTGTTTTTGAATGTAGAACTAAATGCAATAGAGGATAATAAATGAATCTTCATGAATTATTAGAAAGAATGGTAAAACAAGACGCCTCTGATATGTTCGTTACGGCTAAATTACCAGTGAGCGCAAAAATAAATGGTGAATTACAGCCTATAGATGATGTGGTACTAAATGCCGAGCAATCTTTTAATTTGGTGAGTGACGCCATGAATGATAAGCAAAAGAAACAATTTGAGAATGAAAAGGAATGTAATTTCGCCATTCAAATTGATGACATCGGCCGTTTTCGTATCTCTGCTTTTTGGCAACGTGATATGGCTGGAATGGTTGTTCGTCGTATTGTTACTGATATTCCAGACGTTGATGATTTAGGCTTACCTCCTATTCTAAAAGATGTTGTTATGTCTAAACGTGGTCTACTGTTATTTGTTGGTGGTACAGGTACAGGTAAATCAACTTCAATGGCATCACTGATAGGTTATCGTAATCGTAACTCTTATGGCCATATTCTGACTATTGAAGATCCCGTTGAATTTGTTCATGAGCACGGAAAAAGTATGGTGACTCAACGTGAAGTTGGCTTGGATACGAAATCATTCGATGCGGCTTTACAAAGTTCGTTACGCCAAGCTCCTGATGTTATCTTAATCGGAGAGATTCGAAACCAAGAAATAATGGAACATGCCTTAAGTTTTGCTGAAACAGGACACTTATGTATAGCCACGTTACATGCAAACAATGCTAACCAAGCGATTGACCGTATTATGCATTTGGTACCCGCAGATCAACACGGTAAATTATTATTTGATTTAGCGTTAAACTTACGCGGTATTATTGCTCAGCAGCTGGTAGCTACATTAGATGGTAATAGTCGAATAGCAGCTATTGAAATTTTGTTAAACTCTCCCTACATCAGTGAACTCATCAAAAAAGGTGACATTGGTGGTATTAAAGAGGTAATGGAAAAATCAAATGAATTAGGTATGCAAACATTCGATCAGGCTTTATTTAAACATTATAATCAAGGTATGATCACTTATGCCGATGCATTACACCATGCAGATTCGCCAAATGACTTACGCTTAATGATTAAATTGCGTAGTAATGAGCAAGGCGGTACAGGGGGATTATCGGGAGTAACTTTAGATGGTTTTGACCTAGACGAAATTTAACTATACGATGATTTATAAATGATTAAAGCTGTTAGTAACTTTTGAGTAAGTTACTAACAGCTTTTTTATATATATCTATAAAAGTTACATTACAGCAATGGGTAATACTTTTATAAAAAATCAACATGTTTTTTACGAGATATTTATTTTTTTGGCTGTGCAATATTTCCTACATAATAGAAAATGGCCCATGTTGTCGAGAATAACCCCGAAGTTGGCACTAGGTGTGTTGAAAAGGTGACCTTCTCACTCGATTTGTCATCATAGTTAGTAAAGCTTGTTTTCATACCATCATCATGAACTCTTTCATTTTCCTCTAATGTCCACTTTTCACCTAAACACTCTTGGGTAACTTTTTTAGCTCCTTGATAATAGCGTTTTGCAGTTTCTTCATTAGGTGCAATTAAACTACAAGAGTAAGTATGTTGTTTTTCACCCCATGAAAATACTTGGCAATTTTCACCAAACAGTTGATATTTAGCTTTCCAACTATTACTGACTCTTCCCCCTACTTTTATCTCTTTTAATTGTGTAAAGTCATCATTATAGGCAGTTTTAAGTAACTCGAGTTTAGCGCAAGCATTAGTGGTAGGCATGATATTATTGGCAATTTTTATATTTTGATTAACGCAGCTTGCTAAAAATATACTGGAAAGTATAAGGGTATATTTTGTATATGATTTCATAAAACGATATCAACCTGATGTGAGATTTTAGGATAGATTTTTTCTAATATCCATGGTACAGAGTTTTAACTCTTTTTCCTAGCTAACGTATGGGTATATTTTTAATGAAAAAGCAATTCACAACACAAAGTAACCTACAATGTAGTACATGTGGTCAATATAATTTCATCAGCATAACAGAGCTAATAGAAGTTCTATTTTTGTCAGTTAAATAGCATAAAATAATGTCATTATTTTCTTTATTTATGCCTTTTAGATTAAACCTCATGATACCCATCTTGCCTTTAAGTAAAATTATCTTAGACTTTATACAAAGAAAAATTAACCAAAAAACTTAACCTTTAGTAGCGTTAGATGCTTTAGCACACTTGGCTTTAAAACTTGCATTGATTAGCGAATAAATGCGTCAAAAAAATCATACTCGGATGTTAATACTTCACTTGATGAATGTACTAACCAAATCAGTATAAAAACTAACTACAGTAGTTTTTGTCGCTGATTACATTATAAATCAAGAAAGTGTAAGCATTTTGACTATTTTGGTAACTGAAGAAATGGTGCTCAATTTTTTAGACAGTGGAGCTACGATAAATTACTTTTTCAAAATAATGATATTGTCTTAACTGTCATTGATTAGGCAATTTTACTGTCTATCGACCATGATGATCAGCCCCAGTCAGATGTTAGTAAAATAGTAGGGGATAAAATAATTAACTTTTTTGAGCAAAGACTTGATATAGGAACCCCCCTAATCACTTACTTAATATTCAAGGTGTGGGGCAGGGGATATTAAGTGATGATGGACAAATAACGGGTTGTTATCTACATGGATTATTTGATCAACTCGAAGCACTGCAACTCTTTATGCGCTGGCTTGGTCATGATTTAATTAAGGGGACAAGTGTTGAAGAACTTGAGGAGCAAGCGATTGAACGTGTGAGTAAAGCTGTCAGGTACATTTAGACATGGTTAATTGTATGAGTATGGTATTAACTCGTTTTTTATATCGAATAACTATGCTACAAAATTCGTACCGCGATTAAAAATTTTTTATTTCAAATGAAATTTAGCGGCGAAAATTCAACAGACGCTAGTCATTATAAAAAAGCTGCTAATTATTAATTTAGCAGCTTTTTTGTATCGGGTTAACTCTGCAGCATTACTAAAACCCTTATTATAAGGCTTAAGCGTCTTTTTCTAAGAAAGGTGCATATTGATTGTTTTTCCCCAGAACTGCTTGGCTACCTTTTAGAGAAAATTTATAACCACATAATGAAAAATTTCTACGAAAAGCCAGTGCTCGTATTAATTCTCTACTATCAAGAGGAGAAAAACTGGCAAAGTACTCACTACCTTTTTCAACAGAAACAGCTAAAGGACGCATAGTAGAGCCTTTATTAAAGGTTATATTCTGGCAGCTTTTATCACCATTGGCGGATAATTGTGACCAGAATTCGCCTTCAGCAACTTCATCTGCCTGCCAATGAATAATAATGCCTCGATACTCTGATAAGTATAAATTGAAATTATCAGGCATGGCTAATAAGTGGTTTTTATTATCAAAAATATTAGTCACGAGATTATTAGATAAAACCTGCGGTCTATTCAGGTCAGTATTCTTAGTATCGGTACTTTCTTGATTGATAGCGTTAATGGCACTATTGATAAATACCATGATAAAAATAAGTAATACACCAGCGATAATACCAAGCTGTAATTTACGATTACTTAGCAATTTTAAGCGAATAAGTTCGCCAATATCAATTTGTTCACTACTATTTTCAAATTCTGCTTGCTTATCGAAAGTGTTGCTTTGCGCTTCGACGGTTTCATTAATATAAAATCGCTCACTAGTCCTATCAGTAACTAATATAGGCTCAATACGTTGGTTATGTGATTTCATTACCACAGGATCTTTTATATAGATACTCAGGTCAATAGGACCAAAATAGCCCAATATATAATTATTACCAGTTTTTTGATTATTACTTGGATAAGTGAGCAAAAGGACGATACTTAAAGTGGGTAATATTAATAAATAATAGCTACTGCTATTTTCAATAAATAAACTAAGTACACCGGTAAGTAAAAATAAGCCACCAGGCACTAATTGCCAATTTTTATTTAATTTAGCGTCATGTAGACGGCGTTTAGTGCTACAGGTGAGTACTGCTGTCAATAGTAATAAAATAGCAAAGCTGACCGTCAAATAGCCAGAAAAAATGGTAGAGAAAAAGATAAAACCTAAAAGAGAAATTATTGCTGTGGCAAACAATCGACTTCGGTCATCAAACCCTTGTAGACAAAAAACTGCTTGTAAAAATGGCACAAAAACTCCAATAAATAGATTGAATTAGGTGTTTTTTATTAACTTAACACCTAATGGATGGTATGTATAACTTCTCAATGACCATAGTGATGGTTTTATACCCGCTCCACCTGAAGATGCAGGATTCAGCTGGAATTATAAACGCCTTTAGGCAAGGCATTGATTGAAGAGAATAGTTATTCTCTTGTCGAAATCAATAACGTAGCATAAAGCGTTTATAAACCAGCCCTTGGGGGAAGTCTGAGCAAAGCATAATCGTCGTTACATTTGTTTTTAAGGGAGTAACCATTAACAAAAAATGTGCCTCGATTATGATTCGCTCAGGTTTCCTGAAACGAGCATCTTCAAGTGGTACGGGTATAATGATAAAGGGCAGTACTAATTCACTCGGTAAGCAGGTAAGTTGACTTGCTCGAGCTTTAAGCCAAATAGCGTAAGGCAACCTTCGTTGTTTGACTCACCGTCACCGCTGAAATCAAAATCAAAAGTGCTATAAATACAAAGGCCATGTTTCTTGGAAAATTTTATCCTGCTTGAACGCCTAGCCAGTGAAATAAACTGCAAGCCACCCTCTTTACAGTAACGATTTACATGCCGTGTAGCGGCTTCAGATACTTGTCTTAAATAAACAAAGTACCAACAGAATAAACAAAAGAATAATAAATAATAAATATTTTCCATAAATGATACTACCTAATTTTGGCTAAATAATTGCCCAATAGCTTGCGCTAATGCGGGTGAGCGATTTTCACTGCGAATGCATCCCAAAGCAATGGGTCTCATTAATGGAATAGTCACCAAATCTTTAAAAATACTGGAAAATAGCGTTAAGTCGTTATTGCTGATTAAGTGTTCAAAATAACACATAAGCGTTTTTTCATCAGCTAATGCTTGCCAGCATCGACTTGATAAAGTGATAAGTAATTCATTGCTTATTTGGGGTTCATTCAACAGTTTTTCAACTATAGTTTTTACATGAATATGGTGACTACTGGCAGCGAGTGCTCGTAATAACTGCGCAGCCTTTGCATTAGTAAGTGTGTTTTCTAGTGTATGGGTAAATAAACTTACCAGAACATCAATTAAGGCAACAGGGTATTGTTCATTTTCTAAAGCGCTACAAACAGGTGATAATACTTCATCAGGTAAATAGGGTAGCGCATTTATGAGTAATTCACTGTGGTTATCTTGCTTTATTCTAGCTATAAAATCAGTAATGCCTTGTACGCCAACATCTTGCCAGTTACTCCAGCCTGAAGTGTTACTAAGGTATTGCTTAAAAGGTGAAAAGTATTGACTAGGCTGTTGCTTTAAGTCGACTTTAATTTTGCTGTTTAAACTAGCCAGTTTATATTGAGCAGGTGTAAATAAATAAGGGTTACTACTTAGTAACTCTTCTTGTTTTTTAGATGTTTCTTGAGTTAAGTCAGCACCTAGGGCTTCGACAATAATCGCGATAAAGTGGTTTCTTGCCCCTTGGTTTAATAAACCGTGCTCATCAAGGGGTAACTTCAATAGCCATAAATAAGGCTGAGAAGATTTTTTCTGCCAAAAAGCTATAGCAATACAAGCACACCCTTGGGCTGGAGTAGGATAAGGCAACTGATTTAACTCAACCTTTTCAAACTGTTCTTTAGCTAACTTACTGACAAGTCGACCAATATCATAAAGGCGATACTGTGAATCTGAAAGTTTAAGTAATTCTGATAGGGTCGCTATGTTTGTCGCTGGTACTGTGTCAGTCATAAAGTCAAAAGTATTGCTGCTTGTTATAGCACGTTATTATAAGGATAATGACGCCATTAACATAGTAAAACTATGTAGCTAAAATTATGACCTAGCTAATATCCTTAAAGAATCGACCTAAGATAATCACAAATGATAATAAAAACAGGTATTGAATCTATCACCACTTTGCTTGGGGCATTAGTTTGTGAGCTTAAATCACTTAATCTTTGGCAAACACAACAACCGAGTTCTGTTGAGCTTTCAAGTAGCGCACCTTTTTGCTGTGATACTTTAACATTTGAGCAATGGTTACAGTTTATATTTATTGCCAAGATAACGATTATGATAAATCAACAACAATCATTACCGACTAAAATATCATTAACACCGATGGCAGAAGAG
>JBKEHN010000150.1:0-7673 GCA_046710905.1 Colwellia sp. | reverse complement strand
CTTTAAGTAACTTCAGTTAATTTGGTTTAATTGTTGGTTCCATTAGTGTAACTGCTGGCTGGCTTAGTAATGATTGGCTAGTAATCCTTGATTTAAGTATGGTCATCTCATTTATTTTGACAAACATAGTTTATCGGTTTGCCCATACGCTCTTTGCTAAACATCGAGGATTTTTATCTCTTTTTGAGCGACAAGAAAAACTTGAAGAAGATGATTTCTATCAACCATCCCAGTGCCCTATCGTTATAATTGGTATGAGTAGGGTTGGTATGGGGGCTTATCGAGCCATTAATAGCCATGGTGATAATCCTGCATGGGGTCTAGATGCTAACAAAGAAAAAATTATATTAATAACAAATAAAGGTATAAAAGCCTAAGATAGTGATGCTAAAGATATCTATTGTTGGCAGAGTATGGACCTTTTATGACTTGAACTCGTATTACTTGCGCTACCTTCAGTACAAGAGGCGATCAGTATTCCCAAACAGTTGAATGCGGCAAATTATCAAGGAAGAATTGCCACTGTTGCACGGTATGATGATGAACATTTACAACTAGAAGAGTTCGGTATTGATAAGGTATTTAACTTTTATACTGAAGCTGGTGTCGGTTTTGCTGAGGAAAGTTTAGCATTACTGCCTAAACCATAAAGTGAAGCTGAAATAGCACCACTATTTTCAGTGCCCAAGCCGCCTTATCTTAACAAATAAGTAACCCAAAATCATCAGAAGACAACTAGAGCTAATACTATGCCAAGACTGTGGATAACCTTTAATAAAGCGCTATTATAACTATGAGTATTACTATAAAAAAAACAAATAAAAAATAGATATAAAATAGATATAAAATAGATATAAAAATACTAGCTATTTAAAAAACATACACTACACTTATCATCACAAACTTAGCATGAAGTCATTTTTTTATTGTTAAGCTGTAGTAGATTGGATTGTAACCTTGGTTTATTTTTTTATTTTTGTTTATATCTTAATTACTAGATAATAGTTAATTAGCACACGGCTCAACCCCTTGAGCCAACTCTTGAACCCAAACCTATGTTTGGGTTTTTTTTTCACTGAAAGTAATAAAAATAATGGTTATGTTATCAAATTATTACAGCTTAAAAAGGCGGTTGAAATTATCACTCGATAGCTTAGCTATTTCTTCAACGGACTGTCCACGAATACTTGCCAAGTGTTTAGCAACTTCGACCACGTAGGCTGGCTGATTTTCTTTTCCACGGTGAGGCACAGGTGCAAGATAAGGTGCATCAGTTTCAATCAAGAATTTATCATCAGGTACTAAAGCGGCAACTTCTCTTAGAGCTGTGGCATTTTTAAAGGTGACAATGCCGGAAAAGGAAATATAAAATCCTAGTGCTATCGCTTGTTCAGCCATATCCCAGCTTTCTGTAAAGCAATGAAGAATACCGCCTACCTGCTTTGCCCCTTCACTGCGTAATAACGACAAGGTATCTTCTTGTGCTGCTCGAGTATGAATAATAAGCGGTTTATTTAATTGCTTAGCAACATGAATGTGTTTTTTGAATGAATCAAGTTGCAGCGCTTTAGTCTCTGGTGCGTAATGATAATCCAAGCCTGTTTCACCAATAGCGATAACACGATCATTTTTACTTAATGCGAGTAGTTGCTCAGGTATAACTGTATCTTCTTGATTTAAAGGGTGAGTCCCACAGGTCAATAAAACATTATCATAATGAGCCGTTTTTTCGACCATTTCAGGAAAGTCAGCTAACGTGACGCTAACACACAATAGTTTATCTACTTTAGCTGCTTTTGCAGACTGAATAACATTATCAAGATTATTATCATGTAGTGATAAATTAAGGCGGTCTAAGTGGCAATGAGAATCTATAAACAACGTGGAACTCCTGTGCTTTAAAGGTTTATTTAAAAAATGTATGCTACTTATAACCATCACCAATCAAGATGTAATGTTCAACGTAGATGTTGAATGGTAACGGATATATTTTTTGTGACAAGAAAACCAAACTACATAGTGAGTGTTGGCTCTGAAGAATTTAAATGTCGAGAGAGTATTTGTTCAATTTGGTGACGAATTTTTTCAGGATCTTTAATAAAAGTGACACCTACACCAGGTGGAGTACCATTTTGCGCACCAACAGGGGTTAGCCAGCACACTTCACCATGAACTATCGACTCTTCTAACGCATCTGGTAGTAATATATTTAATTCAACTTCATCGCCTAAATCATATTGACGTGGAGTACGCACAAAAAGACCACCTTCTTTAAGAAAGGGCATAAAGGCAAGGTATAAATCACGCTCTGAATAGAACTCTACGTTTAATGGGACCAAGTTGGTCTCCTATGTCGATGGTCTAACGATATCGTTTATCGTCATAAGGAGCTGTTCTGCGACGAATTGTCGATTAGCTTGAGTATAAGACTTTATCAGTTTATTACTACTGATGATAGCTTGATATATTTGATTAAGTACCTGTGCTGAAATTTTCTGATTAACAACCGGAGTTAGTTGCTCAACTTCTTTGACTAGATAATATTGCCTAACTAGATTGCAGGTTATTTTCTCTAACCAACGTAAAGCATGCTCATTATCTACAAGTTGACTAAGCACTTTACTTTCACTTTGACCAAGATATAAAAAATCTAAAAAGCTTTGATTGAAAGTCTGATAGTGTTGAAAAATAGTATCGTCTGTTAATTCAGCTAACTGTGATAGATTGACAAAAGCATTATCATTTAATCTTGCGCTCAAGGTAACGTTTCTTGGCAGCTGAGCCTCACTATGACTCGAGGGTTTAAGTAGTACCAAGAGTGCTTCACCCACCATAGGTCTGATGGCATACACTGCACATCGACTTATTATTGTTGGTAATAAACTATCAAGATCGTTGGTCATTAAAACAATATAGCTGTTCGCACTTGGCTCTTCTAATGTTTTTAATAAGGCGTTAGCAGCAGCAACTGTCATGGTCTGAGCTTGTGGAATGAATATTGTTTTTACTTTACCTAAATGTGCTGTTTTCTCGAGAAATGCATTGCCACGGCGAATATCATCAACACCTAAGGTTTTATTCTCGCTTTTCAACAATAAGTGATCTGGATAGCTATCACTTTTTCTTAACAAGCAGGCCTTACATTGCCCACAGGCAGAAACAATCGGCTCATGCTCCGCAGTACTATTTGCTAACAATGGGTTTTGACATATTAACAATTCAATTAACCATTGTGCTAATGCCTCTTTACCACAACCTTCGATGCCTTGAATAAGAATGGCATGTGCTAAAGTTTGTTGCTGGTATTGTCGGCTTAATTGACTTTGTTTTTCACGGCAAATCGGTAACATTTTTGCTCTCTAAACCAAGGCTGTTTTAGCGATAAAGGCGATAACAGATTTCTCTATATCCTGATGCACTTTTAACATTGCTTGTGCCGCATCAACGGTAATAATAGACTCATCTTGTTCGGCTAGTTGCCGGTACTTGTTATGAACGCGGATAAAAAACTCCATTTGTTCTAACTCTATACGGTCTAAATCACCCCGAGCTTTCGCGCGAGATAAACCAATATGTGGGTCTATATCTAAATAAAGGGTAAAATCTGGACGGAAGCCTTTTAAGGTTATATCACTAATGGTATTCATTATCGCTTCGTCAAAGCCACGGCCTCCACCTTGATAGGCGCGAGAACTCAAGTCATGACGATCACCTATTACCCACTTTCCTTCTGCTAAAGCAGGAAGAATTTTGTTCGCAAGTAATTGACTGCGACTGGCATACATAAGTAATAATTCTGTTTCCACCGTAAGCTTTTCTTGATGGTCTACTGACTTTACCATGTTACGTAAAGCTTCAGCTAATGGAGTTCCACCTGGCTCCCTAGTGTTAACATATTCAATACCATATTTATTTAGGGTACTTTCAATGACGGCAATCGCTGAGGACTTACCTGCACCTTCCATACCTTCAATAACAATAAATTTTCCTGTAGACATATGTAAACTTTTACCTTGTGAATGTTGAATATAGCCAATAATATAGTTTATATTTATTACTATCTATTTTGTCTTTGCTTTTTTAAATAATCCCGTACTGCAAGGTTATGTTCTTTCAGCGTTCTACTAAAGACATGTTTACCATCTCCGCCACTGACAAAATAAAAATAATCACTTGTTGCTGGATTTAACGTCGCTTGAAGCGCTGACAAACCGACCATTGCGATAGGTGTTGGCGGTAAACCATTAATTCGATAGGTATTATAAGCAGTCTTTTCACGCAAGTGTGCACGTGTGATATCACCTTGATAACGGTCACCTAAACCATAGATGATTGTAGGATCCGTTTGTAAGCGCATATTCTTTTGTAAACGATTAACAAACACCGATGATATAAGTGGTTGTTCAGGGATATAACTGGTTTCTTTTTCGATAATCGAAGCCATAATTAACGCTTCATAGGCTGTACGATAAGGTAAATTATCAGCTCTATTTTGCCATACTTTATTTAATTGTACCTGCATATTTGTGTAAGCACGTTTCAATAGCGTTATATCTAGGGTATCAGCAGTAAAAGCATACGTATCAGGAAATAACCACCCTTCAGGGTTTTTGGCTTTAACACCTAGCTTAGTTGCTATCTTGCTAATATCCATATCTTGGATAGTCTGCTTAATATAAGGATGCTCTACCAGTATAGATAAGGCATCTTTAAAACGTGTTCCTTCAATAAAAGTTACCGAAAACTGGTGTTCTTTACCTTCAACAAGCTGAATTAATAATTGCGCTAAGGTTAAATTTTTGGCAATCAGGTAGGTACCAGCTTTAATATTTGCCTTCTGTGGAAATAGACGACCATAGTTCCTTAGCCAAAAACGCGTAGGGATCCATTGTATGCGCTCTAATTGCTTTGCAAAAGAGCTAATAGAGCTGCCTGCTTTTATTTTTAAAAAGCTATTTTTTTCAATCGCTAAAGGGCTCTTTAACGCCTGATCAAATTGATAGACTAAAGCACTTGCAGTGCCAAGTAATACTAACAATATTATTATAATAAATTTTCTGAACACGAACTATCCTTAATGGCTAATAACTAGAAAACAACAGAAAAAATCATTTAAATAAGTCCTTTCATTTGCCTTTGAAGTTGCTGTACATTATCGACAGCAAGTATGCGATTATTGTACGTTTTTACTGGCATGATGCCCATCAAAGAATTACAAATAAACATGGCTTGTGCTTGTTTAAGATCGCCAAGCTGAGTTTTGTATACCTTTACTTGCGGACGATTGGCTATAACTGTCTGTCTAATAATACCATCGACACCTGAGTTAGATACATCTGGAGTGCATAATTGACTATCAAGCCAATAAAATAAATTTGAACTGGTCGCCTCTATCACATTGCCTTGGCAATTAGTAACAACCAAATCATCTTCAATTCGCTCATCAAGTTCTGCTCTTAATAAAACTTGCTCAAGCCTATTAAGATGTTTTAGGCCCCCTAACATTGAACTTATCGCAATCTGTTGTTTACTGTCTCCGAGGTCAATACCTCGTTGGGCAAGTGCTTGGTAATGATTTGGAAAATCAGATACCATGATAATTAAATTCGTCGCATTATCGTTTAGTCCTAGCCGAGAGTAACCTCTACCGCCACTACCTGCCGTGATCATCACTTTTAATACTGCTAATGGATAATTTTTGGCAACCGATTGCAATTGCTCCATTAAACGTTGACGAGATGGTGCTTGGATTTTTAATCGTTGGCAGCCATCGGCTAATCGCTCAATGTGCTTATCTAATAGTATTACTTTGCCATTGAGAATTTTAGCGGTAGTAAATATTCCATCACCGTAGGCTAGTCCCCTGTCGGTAATCAATATATCTGTTTGCTGTTGACCATTCACCGAGCAATATTTCATTGAGTCCCACTACAACATAGATAATTTTGACATAAAAAAGCCTGAGGACTTCCTCGAGTTAGAGGTTAGTATTCAGGCTTACTCATTATTTTACAAGCCGTTTAACGCTTTATAAATAACGACACTTACGCAAAGTTAAGAACGTTAAATTTTCTTAAAGATTAATGAGCCGTTTGTGCCACCAAAACCAAATGAATTGCAAAGTACATATTCCAATTCAACATCACGTGCTGCACCTACAATATAATCTAGATCACAACCTACATCAGGGTTATCTAAATTTATTGTCGGTGGAACTTGGTTACTCATTAGTGCTTGGATGCTAAAAATCGCTTCAACAGCGCCTGCAGCGCCTAACAAGTGCCCAGTCATTGACTTAGTAGAACCCATCATTACATTCTTTGCACCCGCACCAAATACAGTTTTAACTGCATTAGTTTCTGCCATATCACCGGCTTGTGTAGAAGTACCATGGGCATTGATGTAACCAATTCTACTAATATCTACTTTGGCATCATTAATGGCATTTTGCATAGCACGAGCCGCACCATCACCATTTTCAGGGGGTGAAGTCATATGATAAGCATCACCACTCATACCAAAGCCGACAAGCTCAGCATAAATTTTTGCGCCACGGGCTTTAGCATGTTCATATTCTTCAACAACGATAACACCAGCGCCATCGCCAAGAACAAAACCATCACGGTCTTTGTCCCAAGGACGAGATGCGGCTTCAGGATCGTCATTACGACGAGATAAAGCGCGTGCAGCACCAAAACCGCCCAAACCTAATGGAGTGGAAGCTTTTTCAGCACCACCAGCAACAACAGCGTCTGCATCACCATAAGCAATCATGCGGGCAGCATGTCCAATATTATGAACGCCACTAGTACAGGCTGTAGTAATCGCAATATTAGGACCTTGCAGACCGAACATGATTGATAAGTGACCAGCAATCATATTAATAATGGTTGATGGCACAAAGAATGGCGATAACTTACGTGGGTTACTTTCAGCTTTTATCAGTTTATTATGGTTTTGCTCAATTAAACCTAAACCACCAATGCCAGAGCCGATAGCAACACCAATACGGGGGGCATTTTGCTCAGTAACTTCAAGACCAGAGTCTTTAATAGCTTGGACACCCGCTGCAATACCATATTGAATAAAAAGATCCATTTTTTTGGCTTCTTTTCGTTCCATATAACTTTCGGCATTAAAGTTTTTAACTAAGCCTGCAAATTTAGTAGGATAGTCTGTGATATCAAAATGATCAATAGTACCTATACCACTTTTACCAAGCAGCAAGTTTTGCCATGTTTCTTCTGCGGTGTTGGCTAATGGGCTAACCATACCAATGCCAGTAACTACTACACGTCTCATAACAGAGCGGCCTCCGAAAAATTAAATATATTATCAAATTTTATACGTATTAGTATAAGAAAGTGATCACTTTTTTATGTCCAATAATATTAATATATTATTGGATAATAACGTCATATTAAAGATAAAAAAAAAGCGGCCACTTGTAATTAAGTATACCGCTTTTATTATTTTACTAAGCCCGATAACATCGAACTTATTAACAATTACTGGTTAGCAGTAACGTAATCAATTGCTGCTTGAACTGTTGTAATCTTTTCAGCTTCTTCGTCAGGAATTTCAGTATCAAATTCTTCTTCTAACGCCATAACTAATTCAACAGTGTCTAATGAGTCAGCACCTAAGTCATCAACAAATGATGAATCAATTTT
>JBKEHN010000149.1:0-7681 GCA_046710905.1 Colwellia sp. | reverse complement strand
ATGACGATCATTAAGATTATACGGCCATGTCGATCCTTAAGACTCTTCAGGTGATGACTACTATTAAGCCGAAGGTAAGTAACTTAGCGGTTCAACCCGAATATCACCGCCCTTCTCAACCAATAAAGTAATTAACTGCTCAGGTAGCACAGGTTTACTAAACCAATATCCTTGAATTTCATCACAACCTAAACTGCGTAAAAATTCAACATGGCTTTCCTCTTCTACTCCCTCTGCAATTAACGATAAGTTTAAACTTTTCCCTAAAGAGACAATAGTTTTTATGATGGCTTTATCTTCATCATTTTGATGACAATCTCGAATAAAAGACTGATCAATTTTCAACTTATCAATAGGAAAACGTTTCAAATAAGAAAGTGAGGAATAGCCGGTACCAAAATCATCAATTGATAGATGTAATCCTATTGATTTCAGCTTTTGCAATACGGCTAGCGTATTTTCTTCATTATGCATAAAGAACCCTTCCGTTATTTCTAACTCAAGGTTTCTTGGTGGTAACTTCATCGTTTTCAAAGCACTTTGCACGCTATGATAAAACTGTGGGTGGCTAAATTGACGGGGCGATACATTTACCGCAACGACGATATCAATATAACCTAAATCAACTAACTGCTTAGCAAACCGACAAGCTTGTTCTAATATCCACTGCCCAATAGAAATGATTAATCCTGACTGCTCAGCTAGGGGAATAAAATCTACCGGTGAAATTATATTGTCCTCGTGTCGCCAACGTACCAAAGTTTCAATACCGGTTACGCGATTAGTTTCAAGATCTAATTGTGGCTGAAAAACTAAAAATAATTCTTGCTTGGCAACTGCATGACGAAGTTTATTAATTAACTCGATATTACGCAGTCTCGTTTCTGAAAAAATAGGCTCGTACAAACAAAAATTATCGTGTTGCTCTTCATTAGCAACCGCTAAAGCACTGTATGCACACTTGATTAAAAAATCATGGTCTACACCATCCGAGGGATAACAACTGTAGCCAAAATCTAATTCAACAAAAAACTCCCCATACTCGGTTATCAAAGATTGACTAGCAACCTTACTAATAATCTTAGTTAGCTTTTGTAAAGCGAGATAAGTATTACTTTTAGAACACAACAAGCCAAACTGACTATCATTAGTTTGATAAAAATAGACACCTGCTGGCAATACTTGAGAAATATTTATCGCTAATACTTTAATTGAAGCTTCAGTCGCTTCCAAACCAAATGTACTAACTTTTTCATCAAAAGCCCTAATAGCAAAAATACCGATAGAGAAATTTTTACCCGTAGTAATAGCGCTATCAATATCTTTATTAAATTTGTATTGGTTAGGTAAGTTAGTCTCTTGATTATAAAAGGCTAGATTTTTTACTTGTTCTTCGGCCAATTTACGCTCAGTAACATCTTTAATATGAATATCGTAAGCATCGACTTCTTCATGCCAATAAACACTAATTTGTAGGATATGATCGTTAAGCATTTGTTCTACAGTAACCTGACAATCTTGTTGCGAGGTTAATTGCTGTCTTATAGAGAGGAAGTTACTGGGAAGTAAGTGATTAAAATCATTCGCTTGAAGTCCCACACAAAGCAGTAGCTTTTTACTGGCTGGATTGGCAAAAACAACGTCACCTAAATTATTAATACTTAAGATAGGATTAGGATTTTGCTGTGAGAATAATGCTAAGCGAGTATTTTTTTCTTGGGTGAGCATATACTGACGAATATACCAAGAAATGACACTCGCAATAAGTACAATAGAAATACCATAAAAAATAACTAACCAATCCGATATAGCCATCTGCTCTAACGTCGCTTTGTGCCCTTCATCAACCGTCTGCTTGGTTTGCTGCTCAATAGATTTAAGTGTTGGTAAGAGTTGCCTTCTCATCGTTGATACTTTTGTTAAAATAACCCGCAATTCATCCCAATTATCTGCTTCAACTTGCATTGCTTGATAAAAGTCATCAAACAAAGCGACTATATCTTGCTGGCTTTTAACGATAACAGCCGCTTCTTTGGTAAAACCATCTTGTAATAAGATAACAGTTAAGTGCATGTCAAAAGTATTTTTAACTTGAGTTGATGACGTAATAAAAACATCATCATCTTGTGAGCGATAGTATTCATATATTATTCGCTCTTGCTCACTCAAATCAGCGATTAATTCATTAATACTAATCAAAATAGGAATACGGTTACTAACTAAATCAATAGCATTACTTTTAACATTCGCTGTTGACTGATAGACGACAATTGACAGTACCAGTCCCATAAAAATAGTAAAACTAGCTAATAGTGATGCGCGTACTAAATAAGGTTTACTCATTGATACCATGATGGTTCCTTGTTTCTGGGAAACGTCAACTTATTAGTTAATTTATACTATTTTCGATAAAAAATTACAAATTATTTAATAATTATTACTTTGTCAGCAAAGGGATTGTCGTTCAGAAATATAATATTTCTTGTAGGAGTTTATGCTATGCAATAAATTATTAGAATACTTATCAGAAAATAAAAACAAAAAGGCCTGAATAATTGCTTATTCAGGCCTTTTTTCAAACTTTCTTTACAGAAAATAGGTTTAGAAATATTTCTATTTCTTAGCCAATTTTTCTTTGATACGTGCTTTACGGCCAGATAGCTCGCGCAAGTAGTAAAGTTTAGCTTGACGAACATCGCCACGACGTTTAACTTCAATTGAGTTAACAATTGGGCTATGTGTCTGGAATACACGTTCAACACCAACACCGTTCGAGATTTTACGAACAGTGAAAGCAGAATGTAAACCGCGGTTTTTAACAGCGATAACTACACCTTCAAAAGCTTGAAGACGTGATTTATCAGCTTCTGTAACTTTAACTTGAACTACAACAGTATCACCTGGGGCGAATGCTGGTAGATCTTTTTTCATTTGCTCTTGTTCGAGCATTTCAAGAATTTTACTCATAGTACCTTCTTCCTAGTGTGCACAGTCTAAGTGGTGTGCTTCGCTTGTTTTTTAATTAAAGCGAGTGCTTTCACCTGCTCATCTGTCAGAGCTAGGTTAGTTAATAATTCTGGTCTTCTAGTCCACGTTCTTAGCAAAGATTGTTCTTGTCGCCATAAGCGTATATGTTCGTGATTACCACTAAGCAATACTTTTGGTACTGACACTTCATCTCCGTGAGGAGTTGTCATTACTTCTGGCCGAGTGTAATGTGGACAATCAAGTAAACCGTTAGAGAAGGAGTCCTGCTCTGCTGATTCTTTATGTCCTAAAACGCCTGGCACTAAGCGTGCTACAGCATCAATAACATTCATCGCGGGGAGTTCTCCACCACTTAAAATGTAATCGCCAACCGACCATTCTTCGTCAATATCTGACGCGATTAATCGCTCGTCTATGCCTTCATATCGTCCAGCAATAAATACTAGCTGATTATGTTGTGCTAATTCACTTACGCCTTGTTGATCAAGCTTTCGTCCTTGCGGAGACAAATAGATAACTTTGACATTACTGTCATCATTACCTGACGCTAGCGCCGCTTTACCTGCTGCAGTTCTTGCCGCATGTATCGCATCTCGCAATGGTTGCACCATCATTAACATACCCGGACCACCTCCATAAGGGCGATCATCAACGGTACGATGTTTATCAAGGGTAAAGTCTCTTGGATTCCATAAATGAAAATCAATTAACCCATTACGAATCGCTCGGCCTGTTACTCCATACTCAGTAATAGCATTAAACATTTCGGGAAAAAGGCTTATCACCCCTATCCACATTTTGTTATTCTCTTTATCAGAGGTAGTGCTAGTCACCAGTTAAAAACCCGGATCCCAGTCAACACAAATTTGTTTATTTTCGATGCTAACAGATTCAATTACTTGTTCAAAAAGATAAGGGATTAACCGCTCTTTTTTACTGAAGCCATCTTTTAAGTTAGCTTTCACAACCAGTACATCATTAGCGCCAGTTTCCATCATGTCAGTAACTACACCTAGGTCGTAACCCTTGTTAGTCACAACAGACATACCTATTAAGTCGCGCCAGTAAAAATCATCTTGCGACAATTCTGGCAACGCTGCTGCATTGGTTAATATTTCAGAGCCGACTAATGCTTGCGCTTCATCTCTGTCATCAATACCCGCCACTTTCACAATAAGTACTTTGTTATGCTTGCGCCAATCAGTTATTTCAACTGTTTGTGTGTTACTCCCTAATTTTAATGACCAAGGGAAATAGTCAAGTATGGCTTCAGTTTCATCAGTGAATGAATGAATTTTCAACCAGCCTTTGATGCCGTAAACAGCGCCTACTTTACCCAAGATGATTTTTTCTTCTTCTGTACTCACAAAGTCCTCCTACTGCCTACTAAGCAATTAAGCCGCAGATGCGTCTTTAACTAGCTTAGCCACACGATCAGATAACGTCGCACCTTGACCTACCCAATGGGTAATACGGTCTAGATCTAAGCGTAATTTTTCTGCTTGACCTTGTGCTGTTGGGTTGAAGAAACCAACTCTTTCGATGAAACGACCATCGCGAGAGTTACGGCTATCTGCAACAACAACCTGATAGAATGGACGCTTTTTAGCGCCGCCACGAGCTAAACGAATGGTAACCATATCGTCCTCTATATATGTTAAGTGTAAAAACGGATTTTTCAGTCACTTCTCTTCGACAAGCGACAGAAAAGCTCGCGTATTTTACGCTTCTAGTATATTTTTACAAGCTTTATTTATCTAGTAAGTCGAGAGTGGTGTGACCGGTTTTTACGGTTATATACCCGTGACTATTCAAAGTGCCGGATTTCAATGAGAATTAAAATCACTTTAGGCAAGGTAAATAATTTAAGCATGGTCATTCTATGGTTTGATTATTTACCGCAGTATAAAGTCATTTTAACCCCATCAAAGAAGTAATTTTATTGCCAGGGAGGAGATTGTAAAAGTTGCTCGAATGCTTTTGCATCTAGAGGGCGACTAAAGTGATAGCCCTGCATAGAGTCAACATGATTAACTACCATAAATTCTCGCTGTTCTTCAGTTTCAACGGCTTCGGCTGTTATGTGCAGTTTTAATTGCTTAGCTAACGCAATGATTGCTTTTGTCGTCATGATATCTCCCGCATTTTTGGTAATGTTTTTTATAAAACAGCCATCAATCTTTAATTTATTAAGCTTGAACTTAGAGAGGTATTTTATAGATGAATAACCCGTACCAAAATCGTCAAGTGCGATAGAAACGCCTAATGCACTCAATTGCCTAAGTTGCACTATCGATTTTCTTGCATCTTTCATCAAGGTGTTCTCTGTGAACTCTAACTCCAAGTATTGGGGTTCTAAGTTCGTTTCTTCAAGAGATGAGGCAACAGTGCTTGCATAATTTGTGCTGTCTAATTGCATAACTGACATGTTAATTGACATAACCATTTTGGGGTAGCCCTGCCGCTGCCAGATTTTATTTTGCAGACAAGCTTGTTCAAGTACCCAATCACCAATTTTAGTAATAACACCTATTTCTTCTGCTATAGGAATAAATACGTCAGGAGCCAAATCACCAAACAACTGATTATGCCAACGTAACAACGCTTCTACGGCAATAATCTCATTGGTTTGAGTTGCTATGATAGGTTGGTAGTGCAGGACGAATTCATCTCTGTCTATTGCACCTAACAATTGTTTAGCAATGTTTTTTTTGATATTGACTTGCTCTTGTAGGTCTTTAGAGAAGAAAGCTAAGCTGTTAGGACCTTTCTCTTTGGCAAAGCACATTGCTGAATCTGCGTTTTTAATTAACTCATGACCGTGTTCACCATCACTTGGGTATAAAGCGATACCTAAATTACACGTGATGTAGACTTCTTGCATATCAATCCGATAATTCTTAGCCAGTTTTAACAATAACTTGTCAGCTAGTGTATTGACGTTATCTTTAGGTGAGGTGGCTTCAAGTATAATTAGAAATTCTACTCCTGTAATTCTCGCTAAGGTATCACCTGAGCGTAAATCACTCGATAATCGTTTCGCGATTTGCTGCAGTAGTTTATCGCCACCATCATGACCTTGTTGCTCATTAACGCTTTTAAAGTCATCAATACCTATAAATAGTACCGCGATTGAGGTGTTATTTCTTGCCGCTCTTGCTACCGCGTGTTCTAAGCGATTGTGGCAAAGCTCTTTGTTAGGTAAATTGGTTAAACTATCAAAAAAAGCAAGTCTTTTAATTTCTTCTTCGACAGCAAGTTGCCCTTTCACATTTTTGCGTAAATAGAAGCTATATCGGGTCAGTAAGACCAAAAGTCCCAAAACTGAAATACCAACGTAAGTAATAATTTCATCTAATTGCCATTGTTGTTGGTTGTTCGATAACTTAATGACAAGTTCAGGCACATCAACAAAGCGCGTTGACCATATAATAGCAGCGGTAATAAGCACTATAAATAGACTTTCAAATACCATCGAAAACCGTTTAAAAAAGCCCTGTTTTTCTCGCCTATCCAATTGGGATCGCGCAACAGTCTTGTTACCTTTATTTTTAGCCATTAAGTCGTTCACCTTAATTAGAGTCACAAACTGTGGGGTAATATACCCGTTCCACCTGAAAATGCAGGATTCAGCTAGAATTAGAAACGCCTTTAGGCAAGGCATTGATTGAAGAGGATGGTTGCTCCCTTGTCGAAATCAATAACGCAGCATAAAGCGTTTATAAACCAGCCCTATGGGAAAGCTGAGGAAAACGTAGAATTACGTAATAAGCTTTTACTTTTTACATTTTGGTAAAAGGCTCTGAGCAGCCTTCTTAAAGGGTTCAAAATAAATTTGTATCAAACTATTATACCCTTGATAGTTAGCACCAATACCATAGGTAACTTTATTAACTTGTGAAGCTTTAATATGACAAGAAAATAACCGATCCCATAACGCTAAAGCTGAGCCAAAATTAGTATCAAAATGTTTAGGGTTATCACTATGATGAATTTGATGTTGAGCTGGACTGATAAAATAGTTTTCAACCTTATCCCCCCAACTTAACCAGATATGGCTATGACGAAGGTTTGAGCCACAGAAGTTAAACAAGAAAACGAAAGCATTAGCCCCTAAAATATCATACATTTTTAAGTTAGGTCCAAAAAAGTAATAACAAACGCCAACCACAAAACCTTGCGTTAACGTCATTCTAAAAGCGTAAAGTAAGCTCTCAACGGGATGACTACGATAAATAGTCAAAGGAGTAAGTACTAAAGCCGAATGATGTACTTTATGAAACTCCCAAAACAATGGGATTTTATGCAATAAGTAATGTAAACAGAACCGGGTAAAATCATCAAATAAGAATAATAAAACAGTAAAGGTGACAATAATAGCTGTAGCAGAGAACGCTAGCGGCTCCATATAACCAAAAGCTGATTCTATTATCGATGAGACACCAATCGCGATTGGTGCCATTGTGATAACAACGAGTGGAAAAAGTGCTGATTTAACCAGTTTATTAATCACCAACAGTACATAATCCTGTCGTGCAGATTTATGGGTATATATTGATTTAGGAAAAACAAAGCGTAAGAAAGGTACCAACGAAAAGCTAGAAAATTTCAGCCAGTATACTGGAATAGCAAATGCGAATGCTGAAAATAAATAAACCATATAAATACGTTTATTAGCATCAAAAAAATATTG
>JBKEHN010000148.1:0-7795 GCA_046710905.1 Colwellia sp. | reverse complement strand
ACCGATGATTACACTGTACGCCAAGTACTTAACGCCAGTAACATTGAAGGCAATACAGCTAGCTTTATCAAAGCCAGTGTTGTGGTATCAGCTGAAAAAGGTTATTTCTATGCAACTAAAGCGGTGTTTACTCCTACCTACTATGAAATAAGCTCTCTTTATGAATTTAACCCGACTACCGGTGCTATTATCAGTGCCGATGTTGCTGAAACAGGTACAGAGAATATTAGCTTTATTGCTTTAGATGCCGCTAACTTTTTATGGATAAGTGTAGCAACTCCAGAAGCTCCAGGTGTTGATATAATTGATACTACAATGGGTACTAAGCACATTAGCCGTTTAGCAACAACGCTAAATCCCAATACTATTCGTTTTATTGAAGAGTAACTTACCTCAATATAAAGTAAAGAAAGACTATAAAAAAGCCTGCAAGTACAGGCTTTTTATTCTTATTCTTATTCTTATAAAAGTATATTCAGAAATTCATTACGAATTAATAGTTTATGTTAAGTAGTACTTCATTAATATTTTTAACAAAATCATTACTCATATCAGTAGTGCTATCACCTTGATAATATTTAATATAATCAGAATAATTCTCGGCAACTACAGTCTTAACTAAGCGAACATCTATTGCTTCTTTTCGAGTATTAATATCAATTATCTCTTCGTAGCCCGTTAATGGCCCACTAATGGCCAACATGCCTTTTTCTTGCCCATAAAATGTCCACTTAGCGGGCAATAGTAACGTGGTAATTGGATCAAAAGCTAAAAAGGTATAACTAATAACAGCCATTGGAAAACCTACAACATCACTGTAATCATAGCTACCGTCAGATTTGATTTCACTAATGCCAATATCATCGATTAACGGCCTTTGCTCATTAGCTTTTACCGCAAAAGATGTTTGTGCATCGGTTGAAATTATTTGATGCATGGTCTTTACAACTGAACTACGAACAACGGAATCTCTTTCGTCAAAAGTGATACTCGCTTGCGATTGATAATAGGCTTCACTGATATAACTGTGGGTTGTAAAAACAAGTAAGCTATCATCCCCTTTATCAACAAATGTCGGGAAGTGTATTGAACTACCTATGATTTGGTTGGTATTAAAATTTTGGTGCGGCATAACCAGCGATGCATCATCTGGAACTTCATCTGCAGCTAATAACAAAGTCCCTGTGTTATCACTTTCATAGTCATCGGTAAACCTAGCCACCGCAATCACTTTTTGATTAATGTCAGTACCTGATATAGAAAATGAGTTTAATGGCCAAGTTCCTTCTAATCTTCGACAAACCTTTATACCTTCAAATAAAGTGTTTTTATTATCTATTACCGTCCAGTCGGAAAAATTAGTAGAGCTAGTAACTGATATTTGTTCTGCAAAAGTACGGTGAGATATCTGAACATCCTTAGTGACACATTCACAACTTGTATTATCAATAGATTCAGTAAACTGTGCTTGATAGTGTGATGGAGTCGCACTATTCGCTTGATAAAAACTGACCACATTTAAGCCCTCTACTTCACTTCCCTGCTGGTCTTTCGCTACTAAGGTGTAGTTAATAAATTCACTTTCCGTAACAAAGCTAATAACACCATTGTCATCTGCTTTATGAGTACTAAGGGTTTGCCATGTATCATCTTGAAGCAATAGCTCCACGTCAGTAAAGGCATTAGCGACACCACAATCGTTCGTCAATTGTGCTGTTAATGAAAAAGTATATTCTATCGTCTCTTGTGGTTTCTCTGGTGTATCTGATGAACTACTACCGCAACCTTGAATAAAAAGGGCAAGCAATAAAGGGGAAATTAAGTGTTTTTTCAAGGGGGAGTCCTTAGGGGTTACTTCAAAATTATAGCGCATAGCTAACGGCATAAATAATACAGTTCTAACGCCTTTTTTTATACTAAAAATAAACTAATACAAACAACGTTAGCAGAATTATACCTAGCTTTAACACTAATTAGCTAACTTTTGTTATACCGCTCTTGATTAGAAATTTTCTATAAGTTTATAAAGCTCGATAATTATTTACTTCAAGGTCATAAATATCATCTCATTGAACTAAAGGACTTAATATAAATGTAAAACAGTACAGAGTATGATTACTCAATACTTGTCGCGTTAATCATTATTAATGTGACTCTATATTAATCCTTGTACTGATAATTACTGTTAGTTCAGATGACTTGATAAACGTCTTGAAAGTCTCCATCTATAGCTGAATAAATATTAATTATTCTCTTATTGACTGTCCTATTATGCGTCTACTCAAATCAACAATTCATGCTGATATCAGTACTATTTTAGCCAAAAGTTTTACCCGAAAAGCTACCAGAGCGATAGTACTCGACGGTGACAACATCTTGCTTCTTTATACCAAACGTTATCACGACTATAGTTTACCCGGTGGTGGAATTGATGAGGGTGAAAGTAATACCGAAGGATTAATTCGTGAGCTAAAAGAAGAGACTGGCGCTCATAATGTAAAAAACATTGAAGAGTTTGGTCTTTATGAAGAGTACCGACCATGGCATAAAAGTGGCTTTGATATTATGCATATGCAATCTTATTGCTATACCTGCACCATTGATAATGAACTACTTGAGCCAGAATTTGAAGCCCATGAATTGGATAATGGCATGCACCCTGTTTGGATGAATATACATCAGGCCATTGTTCATAATGAAGAAACCATAGCCAAAAGTGACAAAAAAGGCCTTTCGATAGAGCGAGAAACCTTTTTACTCAAACTGATTGTCAGTCAATTACTGACCAAATCTCTGCTATGTTAATTTCCGCCGAATAACACATCTTGTGGCTCATCGAGCCACAACGGATATTTTGCCATTACTTTGGTAAAAACAGCGCTTTGTAAATAACTATTTAACCATTGCCTCACCATTGGATAAGGTGATTGTAGATACCATTGGCGTTCAATTCGTGCAAATTGTCGAATAAAAGGTATTAACGCAATATCAGCAAGACTTTCTTTATCTGACATTAAAAATAAGTGTGCTGTTAAACGTTGTTCTAATTGTTGAATGTATTGCTGACAAACTTCACGGCACTCTACCACATTATCTTCTTGATAACGTTTGGCACATTTATATGCTTCTAAACAGACTTTAAAACCTTGATCAAATTCATTAATCAGTAAAAGCATTGCTGATGTTGCACCCTCTTGATGACAATGTAACAAATCAGCAGGGTCCGTTTCTTGTAAAGCCCATAACATCACTTCTAAACTTTCTTCGATTACCGTCCCATTTGCTAACACTATAACCGGTACAGTACCTTTAGGTGAAACGGCTATCATTTCTGCCGGTTTATTACTTAATACCAGATCGCGAAGTAATACTGTCTGTTGTGCTTTAAAAATAGCAAGCCTTGCACGCATGGCATAAGGGCAATTTCTTAACGAATAAAGAATAGGTAACGTACTCGTAGCATTGATTTTTTTATTACTTTTTTTATAACAACTGTCATTCATTGATAGGCTATTCCAGTGCAGTAATGGTTTATAATGATAATAATCATAATAAATAAGCGACTTAAACGGTATTCATTGACTCATTATACGAGTAAAATCTCCCCTTTGAAATTTAACCGCCGTTTAATTGGCTAAAGTTGTATAAATGAGTCCTAAAATTGAATTATTAGCCCCTGGTGGTGATATCGACGCGATAAAAGCCGCAATTATTGCTGGAGCAGATGCGGTGTACTGCGGTTTAGATACTTTTAATGCACGAAACCGTGCTGCTAATATTTCTTTTGATGAACTTGTTGGTGTTATTAGGCTGGCGCATGACTATGAATGCCAAATATTCTTAACGCTGAATATTATTATTCTAGAGCGCGAATTTAAAACGCTGGCTAAATTATTAAGTAAATTAGCCAACACCACGCTTGATGGTGTCATAGTGCAAGATGTGGGCATGCTCTACATCCTTAAAAAGTACTTCCCTACCCTTGATATTCATGCGTCCACGCAATTAACAACCCATAACATTGGCCAAATCCCCTTTTTGAAAAAACTGGGTGCTTCGCGTGTTAACTTATCACGTGAATTAGATTTAAAAGAAATCACCGCTATTACTGAAGTATCACGCAAAGAAAACGTACTTACCGAAGTATTTGTGCACGGTTCGTTATGTGTTGCCTTTTCTGGTTTATGTTATTCCACTTCAGCCAGTGTCGGTAACTCAGGTAATAGAGGTCGATGCAGTCAAGCGTGTCGCGAAGAATATAAACCAACAGAAACAGGTAATAAATTCCCATTAAATATTAAAGATAATTCTGCATTTTTTGATTTACCAGCCCTCATTGAGGCTGGCGTTCACTCATTTAAGGTTGAAGGACGTATCAAAGGTGCAAGTTATGTTCATACGGTTATTGATAGCTTCCGTAAACAAATAGATGGTTTTGTAGAAACTGGTGAATTACTTGAAGACGGCGAACGTCTTTACAAAGTATTTAACCGTGATTTTTCTAATGCCTTTTTACGTGGCGATTTAAACCAATCGATGTTTATTGAAAACCCACGTGATAATTCTAAATACCATGCTATTGATAAAAATAATGCTATTTCTGTGGTACAAATTCAAGACGTAGAAAAAACACTCAGTGATGAGAAAGAAGCGTTACACAGTGATGTTTTTGACAAAATAAAAAATCTAAGTATTGATAAACGCACATTATCGCTAGTGTTCTCAGGTCAAGCAGGTCAACCGTTATCGGTTACTATAATAATTAAAGACACGCCAAAACAAGCCTTTTCAACAGAAACGATACCTGATGAACAACATGTTATGCACACTGACAACGTATTATTTACCAGTCAGAAAAATCATCTTGATCATGCTTCAATTGAAAAGCGTTTTAAAAGCTTTAACAATGCCGAATTTAACTTGGTACAACTTTCTACAGACTATATAACCAAAGGTGTAACAATACCTTTTAAAGAGCTTACCGCGTTAAAAAATAAGGTCGCAGCATTACTTAATGACAATGTGCCGGTATTAGCCGAGGTTGAACTACCCAAGTTATCACGTTCACCTAAAGTAGATGACTCTACAAAACTGTCGTTATTGATATGTGATGAAAGTGATATTGAACTTGGCGATATAACGGATGCAGATATTTACTTTAAACTACCTGATGCCTATAAGCGTGGTTGTACTAAATATGTGAGTTTCTTGCAAGCAAATCCCCGCCTTATTCCATGGTTCCCTTCGGTATTAATTGGTAAAGATTACGATGTTGCGGTTAATATACTAGAACAAGTAAAACCCAAATTAATAGTAACAAACAACACGGGTATCGCAAACAGGGCGTTTGAGTTAGGTATTGAATGGATAGCCGGTCCGTTCTTAAATACTACTAACTCTTATGCGTTATTAGCGATGAAAGAATCGTTCAATTGTAGTGGTGCGTTTATTTCAAATGAAATTAACCGACCGCAAATGAAGAGCATTGCCCGCCCTGATAATTTCAAACTGTTTTATAGTATTTATCACCCTATTTTATTAATGACTAGTCGTCAGTGTTTCTTCCAACAAAGTGTTGGTTGTGAAAAACCACGTATTGATAATGGTTGTATGCTGTCGTGTGATAAATCGACCAGTATTACTAACCTTAAAGGTATTGATTTTTCTATTGATAAACAAAAAGCAGGTTACCCAAGTATTTATAATGATGAGCAATTTTTAAATACCGAAATCATTCAAGATTTATCGTCGTTATATGATACTTTTATGGTTGATTTAACCAATATTGGTGCAGGTGATAAAGAGTCTCCAGATAAAGTTATGCTTATTAAGCAATTTGAACAGTTACTTAACAATGATAATCGCGCATCAGTTAGCTACTCAAACGCGCTGTCGATTAAGCAATTAGACGCACAAGATAAACTTAACTCACTAGTACCAGACTCAACCAACGTACAATATCATAACGGTTTATAATTAACTCTGCTATGAAATCGACTTTGACAGAATTTTGATAATAAAAAGCCACTAGCATTTACCTGTTAGGGGCTTATTAGTTCTAGAGTGTGTGAATGTTAGAACATAATCTATTGCGCGAGTAGCAACATATCTACTTCTCTAAAATCAATACTAAATAGTAGAACTATTGATCATTATTATCACAAATCTGAGCTAATTAATATGTGAATTCAGGCTAACCAATAGTCGGCTTCGCCACCAAAGCGGTCATTCGTCATCAAACAGTTAATGCTGACTTTGTGGCTAAATTGACTATGTCACTATAAACGGACTAAACTTCGATGAATCTTTATTTCCAAATGGCCGTTTTAAGCCAAAATGAGTTGACCAATGAAAACACTTTTAGTTGTAGCATATGCTCCTTCAGAAAATATGCAATTAATGGTTGAAGCGATCTTGAAAGGTGCGCAGTATTCTGATGTTGAACAGGTTAAAACAAGCTAGATATCGCCTTTAGAAACGATACCTGAGGATGTATTAGCATGTGATGCTATAATTTTGGGGACGACTGAAAATATCGGTTATATGAGAGGGGCTTTCAAAGATTTTTTTGATCGCTGCTATTACCCTTGTCTGGAAATGAAGTAGGGATTGCCTTGTGCGTTATATGTTCGTGCTGAGAATGATGGAACTGTTACTTGTCGGGCAGTCGAATCGATCTGTACAGGTTTGCGTTAGAATTAAATTAGACCACCATTAGTGTGCCGTGGTGGCTGGTAATCAAGGTTTCTTGAACAATGTGAAGAACTAGGTATGACAATGGCTGCCAGACTTGATATTGGAATTTATTGATTCGCCTTTTACATTGCAGGAGTCATAGCTGTCATAGCATCATCCAACCCGATTGAACATCACCATGACTGACTCCTGAGCCACCATATTAGTCGTTCGTTATCTAATTTTAATGCTAATACCAATGATACTAATTAACCACCCAAATTGAGCCAATCTCTAAAACATATATTTTTCACCCGTTCTATATCACTTATGAAGCTGTTGCATGCATTACTACACGATTCAACAATATCTTCATAATCCTTAAAACATTTATTCGCTAATTCATTCTGTCTTAACCGATACCACTTCACTTGAGCACTGGCAAGTGTATATCGATAAAATGACTTTTACCGATAATAGTCGCCTCTGTACATGAAAGGGACTGTTTATATTTCCAATCAGAAAAGTGTATTACTGCATTAAGGTAGGTCTGGATCGACTTCGTTGAATAACCGTTGTCCTCCAGAAATTGAATAAATATCTGCATACTCACGGCAGGTATGTGTTTAGCGGCTGATAAAAGTAGTAGTGACTTACAATATGTTTGTAGCATGGGTGTCGCCTTTTAGATGAAGGGAACAACCATTATGTTGATATTATATTTGTAAAGTTTGTTTTATATCATGGGGTTCACGTAATTATTTGATCGTTACTTAACATAACAGGGAACTGTAGATGATTTCTGTTATGTTGATATCAACATAATCGAAAAAACTGGCTATTCTCTACGAGCGTAAAGGGGCCAAGGCAAGTGCTAATTTATACAGCTTGGTGGAAAGCGCCAAAGCGAACAACCTAGAGCCGTCAGCTTATTTAAAAACAGTCTTCACGTTATTACCCCAAGCAAAAACACTTGAAGATGTAGAGGTATTACTGCCTTGGAATATCAACAAGACGGTTGGTTAGGTGCTTAAAGTACAAGAGCCGATAATACTCAAATAACAATGGATGTCCTAGTTAGTTTGTTCCAAATAACAATGGATGTCCTAGTTAGTTTGTT
>JBKEHN010000147.1:0-7857 GCA_046710905.1 Colwellia sp. | reverse complement strand
TTAGCTAGTTCAGCTAAATCTTTATCAACGAAGAATAACGCATGACCATCACTCCCAACTAAATTGATTTTATCTAAAATACCTTTGAATAAAGTCTCTTCTTCATGTTGCTCAGCAACATACCATTGTAAGAAGTTGAAAGTAGAATAGTCTTGATTAGTAAAGGCTTCATGCGCCAATGAGTTAATACGCTCAGTAATTAAACACTCATGATCATAAGTCATTTCAAATAACTGACCTAACGATTCAAATTCATGTGGCGGCGCATCAATAGAACCAATAATAGGCAATGCACCCGTTTCACTTACGTAAGTAAATAAACGATTCATATGCTGAATTTCTTCATTAGCATGTTTACGTAAAAACTCTGCTGCGCCAGCAAAACCTTTCTCTTCACACCATGCGCTCATTTGTAAATATAAATTTGAAGAGTAAAACTCTAGATTAAGTTGTTGGTTTAACTGTTGTACCATTTCAGCTTTTAACATGATTTTGCCTTTAATATTTTAATTAGGTCAATTCTGCCTTTTTATCGGTAATGATTCAAGTAATTAATTGTATAAATTCAATATTACATATATAAAAAAACCTTATTAACCAACTGGTTAATAAGGTTTATCATTCTTATTCGTGTTCTTATATTGATTACTTTTACTATCAGCTTTAATGAATAATTATACTAGGTTAATACTAATTTCATTACTAATATGTAACTAATATGGTTACTAATAGTAGAGAGTAGATTACAGTTGTTGAAGAATAACTTCAGCTTTACTCACTTCAAACGATTGAGGCTCTTCTACATTTAAGCTAGTTACTTCACCATTATCAATAATAATAGAATAACGCTGAGATCGCACACCACCAAACGTTGCTGTATCCATGCTTAAACCTAATGCTTTGCTGTAACTACCATCACCATCAGCTAACATCATTATATTTTCAGCGTTTTGTGACTCGCCCCAAGCACTCATCACAAAGGCATCGTTTACCGATAAACATATAATAGCGTCAACACCTTTGGCTTTAAATTCGTCAGCAGCTACCACATAACCTGGTAAATGTGCTACCGAGCACGTTGGTGTGAAAGCGCCCGGAACGGCAAATAATACTACTTTTTTATTAGCAAAAAGTTCAGCCGTATTGTGCGTGAGCATCTCGCCGTTTTTCAATTCTTGTAGTTCGCCTACTGGCATTAGTTGGTTTTTTTGGATCATGAAAACACCTTTATTAGTTTGTGAAAGTTAGCGTCAATTTTCAAATAACTTGCGCTAATGAAAGTTAACTATACCTAGCTTAACAAACTTAAACTTATTAAGACGCTTTTTTAAGAGTAAGTCCGATATCGTTAACTTGATTACTGACATCAACCGAAATGACATTGGATAATTGCTGCGAGTTATTTACTTCTTTGTCTACATTAGCCATGGCTTGTTCAAAGGCAATGAAGTGAGTGCGTTGCAGGATAATTTGTTCAAGGGTATCTTGAGCAACCATTGCAGAAACTTGCGCCTGTCCTGTTACCGCTAACGCTGTTTCTTGTAATTCATCGGCGATAACACGTTGATTATACGATGCTTTTTCAATATCATTAATGATATCTTCAATAGAATTACTCGCTTCTTGTAGTTGCTTTAAACGTGTAGAAATTTGTTGAAGCGATTCCTGCGTTTTACCCGCGAGTTGGCGTACTTCATCGGCAACAACAGAAAATCCTCGGCCATGCTCTCCTGCTCTGGCTGCTTCAATGGCGGCATTAAGTGCCAGTAAGTTCGTTTGATCAGCAATAGCGCTAATCACATCAACAATAGAGGTTACTGATTCAACCGAATGAAATAGTGAGGTAATAGCGTCTTTACTTTCCTTTGCTGCCAAATGGGTTGACTCGCTTACCGCTAGTACCTGTGAAACATGATGTTGACTTATTTCCATGGCTTGTTTGGTTGCCTGAGCATTGTTAACAACTTGCCCTGATAGAGTATTCACTGTTTCGGTCGCCTCACCCAAGGCTTCCATAATTTTTCTCGCCCCTTGCACATGTTTACTGGTGGTATGCGATGACTGGTAAATACTTTTTACTTGGCTCTCCATCGTCGTTAAGGCTTTAGCTACTAGGTCTAATTGTTGTGCTTTATCTTTATCGTCTTGCGCTAGTTTATTAACCATATGATTAAAGCTGGTAGATATTTCACCAAACTCGGTTCGTTTATCAATATTGGTAATATTGTCTACTTTGCCTTGCTCCATGAGTTGCACAAAACTATCCCGTAAATTACGTAGTGGCTTAAGAACGACACTATGCTGCAACCAGTAATTGACTAATAGAAAGATCACCAAAAATATTAATAAGCCGAGAACTATAATATAAAGCTGCTCATTTATTTGCTCTTGCTGCTGTGAAATATCCGCTTCACCTTCGATAATGGCTTTTTCAATATTACCTACTTGTTTAGCCAATAGCGCAAAGCCCATTTTTCGCTGCTGCTGCTGAGCTAGGGTATTGTCTAATTCTTGTTGATAGCGATTGAATAATGACTGTAATTCGTTAATGGCTTCAAGACTAAGATCTTCTTGCTCTTCACTATCACTGAGTAAATCATCACTATCATCAAGTGCGTCATCTTCTTCATAAATAGCTAAAGCATTTTGTACTGATAATAAGCGACCCAGGGTTTTTAGCTCGGTTAAAATAGGATTGACCGATTTAATATTAGGGTGTGACTGGATAAAAATAGCTTCTCTAGCACTCACTAAATCGGCAAGTAACTTACCTACATTGTGTGTAATAGTGAGATAGTTAAACTGTTGCTTTAACGATAATACTTTAGTCTTTTGTAGGTAATTTGCTAAGTCATTATTAATGGCGAGCATTTCTTGTTCGCCATTACGTAAGAGCACTAAAGGGTCACCACTGAGTTTGCCCATGGCGCGAAATTTGGTAACGATATTATTGCCAAGCGCTTTGGCTTGCGAGTCTATTTGCTTAGAGAGCTTATCGATATCTAAGCTAGCAGTTAGATTTATAATATCGGTAAGTTGTTTTTGCGCCTGATTTAATAAAGTAGCTTCACCTGTTTGCAGGTACTTAACAATAGTGCGATTAAACTTAACAGTTGTTAAGGAAATAAGTGCCTGATAGCCTTTATATTGCTGCCTACTTTGACTTAACGATTCACCCACGTGATACATGGTTGCCATAAAAATCACAGTAAAAATACTGATTGCCGTCACAGACAAGCGGGAAAAGCTAGAAACGCGCATAACATGAAACTCTTCAAGATAAATAAAAGTAATATTCACTCATTGATATGATAGTAAGGTTACATAAATATGACGTTTTTATGTAACCTAGCAAATAAGAATATTAAACTGTAGGTTTGGGGATGGCTTGTTTGACATAAACATCGAAGCGATTTTTTTTCATATTGATACTCATCGATGGTTTTTTATTAGCCAGTGGCGGCGCATAACTGGGCCTTTTTACTACAACACGATATGTTGCTAGCGCTAAGGCTGGTGCAAGTAAATCATCAGCATCAAGATCTTCACCAACAAGTGATTGGAAAATCCGCATTTCTTTTTTTACCGCTGCAGATTTTTCACGGTGTGGATACATAGGGTCCAAGTACACTACATCTGGAGCGATAGCTAGGTCGACTTCTTCTAGTGATGTACCGTGGAATAACTGCATATTATTGGCAATATCAGCAACTTCATGATGTAGTTTGGCGCGTTCAATACCGTCATCTAATAATGCTGCCACCACAGGCATCCGCTCCAGTAAGGTCAGCTTACAACCAAGGCCTGCTAATACAAATGCATCTCTACCAAGTCCTGCAGTAGCGTCTAAAACATGGGGTGTAAAACCATGTTTTAGACCAACTGCTTTGGCAATATCTTGACCACGACCACCACCAAATTTACGTCGATGTGCGACTGCACCTTCAACAAAATCAACCTTGATAGCACCCAGTTTAGGCTCATCTAATTTACAAAGTTCAAGTACGTGGTGATGCATTTGTAACAAAAATTCAAGTTGTGGCTGTTTATTGGCAGCAGCAACATGCCCGAGATAGCTTAACTGCCATTTTTTGGCAAGTCGTTTAGCGTATTCGCTATCGATACTATCTACATAACCAACTGCAATGTTGTTTAAGTGCTCGCTGACAAGTGTTGGGCTCATTAACTTCCTATAGACTTGTCCAGGAAAGACAAGATTTTTTGGTTTAACGCTAAAATATTATCTTCATTATAAAAGCCAAGGCCTTCTTTGTCTTTCACTAACCACTCAAATGGGTAGTTAATTTATTCTAAAGAGGCTTTTAATCAGGTTTATAGGCAATTATTCCTAATAAACTATTAACAATAGTACTGTATTCATACTAAAATATAATCATCATCTAAATTACACAAAGAGATAGTAAGTAACTGAATAATTGGTTTACTTCATCTGTTATAGGAAAGAGCTTTTGTCATTATCTGATGCTGTTAATAAACACCTAAAAACAACTAGTCCACAGCTTTGTGCCGTGACGTTATTAGGAAACTTAGTGGCTACGCCAGATATTCGTTACCGTGCTAACCCTGCAACTGCGGTGACCGAAATTATTTTAGCGACGTCTAGCAAGTGGTTGGATAAAAGTACGAATAAGTACAAAGAATGGACGAGCTATCATCATGTAAGAATTGAAGGTGAATTGGTAGAACAGGCGTTACTGTACGCTAACAAAGGTGATATTATTTTATTGCATGGCCATTTAAGTAATATAAAACCAAAAGCCATAGATAAAAGTACCAATCACCTAGGTATTGTACACGCTAACTTCGTACAAAAATTCAACAAGGGTTATACGCAAGCAATTAACCAAATTCATTGTAGTGCCCAATTAACATCAAAACCTAAACTGATGTTAACTGAACAAAATAAGAATATTACCCAGGCAAATATTGTTATTAACCAGCATATTTATAATACTGATAAACAAGTATGGCAGACAATTTCAGTAGCGCGTGCTATTCACGTTTGGGGAAAACAAGCTCAAAATCTAGCTGAAAATGGCGATATAGGTGATGAACTAATGTTAGAAGGAAAATTAAGCTATACCAGTGGAGCTAACAAAGATCAGTTTATTGAAGTAAAAAACGTACATTTATTTAAAGAAAAATAAAAGTACACATAATCATTTTTAGCAAAAAACTGAACGATAGATAATTCAACTAAATGCTTAGGGTCTGTTGATCTTTCGAGATTTTTTTAATGCCAAATTTTACTGGGTTATTTAGTTATTACCACCATTAACATCACCTTAGGGCATGGCTTTAATGAAGACCAAAAACAAGCATTACGTGAAATATTTCATACTAAAAAAATTGCGTAAATGGTCGATGGTAAAAGACGTCGTATGACTTTATCGCTCAATGCACAGGACACAGGCAAGTATATAGTTTGTTTATATTTACCAAAAGGTAGCGATAGAATAACCAAAAGAAGTTACTTCGAAGTAGTCGATGATATTATTGATTAGTGTTGGCTTATTGCCAATTAAATCAATATCGAATATACCAGCCCGCGTACCTTAAACCCTAAGTTCACTAGCAAAAAAATTATCCTAACAGAACACAAAGCCTATGATGGTAAGACACTTCACACTCAGGCAGTTAATATTTGGTCAGTAACACGCCCTCATTCCATAATAGATATAGAAATAGCGGGAAAAATGACGAAAGTCACTATCTCTGTGGTCAACGACAATAAGGTTACACTACCTAACCACCAAAATAATGTCACTCTAAAGTCAGCTAAGGTAGAAACAGAGTTAGTGAATGCATTAGAAAAATTAGTTAAACTATAATAATAAGGTTTTTAACTGTTGATGAATTTGAGCAGGAAAAAACAAAATTAAATAGTTTAAATAAAGCTGAGTAACCATGCTTTCCAAATTTGTTCAATTTTCCTCCCGCGCAAGTACTACTAAGATGCTGGTAAGCCTCATCATGATAATTATTATCGTGACAGGGTTATATCAATGGTTAAGCCCTAAACCTGTACTTCCTTCAGCACTGGCAACGACATCTGTCGCAGCAGAATATGCTTTTAGTTTAAGCGACTGGACAATTGGTTTAGTTGACAAACTCAATTGGCAACAAGAAGGTAGCTCACAGCCCGTTAATACGCTGTTGCTGTTTGTCTTTTTATCGCTGGCAACCAGTATTGGTTTACCCCGACAAATTGCGGCTTTAGTGGCGGGAATTAACTTAGGTGCTTTTATTGGCGTCATTGTTGCGACGTTAGCTGCAACACTCGGTTGCTTAATCACCTTTAATGTAGCACGTTACTTGTTAAGCGTTAGAGTCACTGGTAAATACCCCAATCAGCTAGCAAGATTATCAGCTTTTCTAGGTGAACGAACCTTCTTAAAAGCTATTATTATTCGCATATTACCACTGGGCAGTAATTTTATAACTAATATTATTGCTGGGGTTAGCAAGGTATCAATGTCGGCTTATGTTAGCGGCTCTTTCGTCGGTTTTATCCCACAAATGATCATCTTTTCATTGGCGGGAAGCGGTATACGTTTAGGAGCAAAAAATGAGCTTATTACTAGTGGTATATTATTTGTTATTGCTATTTTACTCTCTGCCTATTTAGTTAAAAATAATAACAAATAAAGCCTTTATAATAGTCACTTAAACGGAATACTTAGTAGTTATTAGTTATTAGTTATTAGTTATAACAATAGGCTTTTTTCTATTTTATGGTGAACGTCTGCAGCATCTACTAAAGATTTTGCGGTTAAACTTTCAACACTATAAACTTCAGTAGTGACGTTATATTTTTTACTAACTTTGCGTAGTAACAAATCAAAATCGCCATCGCCTGACAGTAATATAACGGTATCAACCTTGGCTGCAGCTTCCATAATATCGATAGTAATACCTACATCCCAATCGCCTTTGGCAGAGCCATCTCGACGCTGGATATAGGGTTTTAGTTTGACGTCAAAACCAATATGTTTCAGTGCCTGTTGAAATTTATGTTGTTGGTCATCACTGCGTTGAATAGCATAGGCATTGGCGATAGTAATATCACCTTGCGCCATCAATTCTTGCCATAATAAGCGGTAATTGAATTGCTTAGCAAAGGCATCTCTGGTGGTGTAATAGATATTTTGTACATCAACAAATACTGCTATTTTTTTCAATGTGAGCTCCTGGAGTTAAAGGTATTTATCTATTGTCAAAGGTAATAAATCTAGTGTGCTATCAGTTTACCCACAAACCAAGACAATTTTAACTAATGATGTTAAAATTTACTCTTATAGCTGTTAATGACTAATCCGAGCAATACAACATGTTGTCCTTACGTTCTTTTTTCTACTTATTATTAAAACTCCCACTGAAATTACTGGTTCGTTGTAAAATCATCACGGACAGCAAGAATATTACTGAACAACCAAGCCAACCGATTTTTTACATTGTTCGTCACCAATCCGCATCTGATCTTTTAGCTTTACAACATGCTTGTACAAAACAAAATCTGCCGGATCCCCTTGGCCAAGTAACTATTAATAATAAGAGCTTTAATCGTATCCTATGCTTAGCAAAACCAACGCCACTTTTTGCATGGCGAAAGGCGAGTAAAACGACAGCAACCACTCAGGGATTAGCACTATTAACGCTACATCTCGAAGATGAAAGTCTTGATGCAAAATTAATTCCCGCCAATTTAATTTGGGGTAGAACACCGACGAAAGAACGTAAAAATCTTAATATTGGTACCTTGATAGCGGATCAAGAATCCCCAAACTGGTTACGAAAACTATTTATTGTATTGTTTTTAGGCCGCGATACCTTAGT
>JBKEHN010000146.1:0-7887 GCA_046710905.1 Colwellia sp. | reverse complement strand
ATAACCAATAACTAAGGTTGTTTTATTGTCAGCGAATACAGACAAAGGTATCAACAGATAAATTAGTGAAAGTAACCTAAAGGAGAGAAATGTCATCTTCAGCATGTTTAATGTCCTCTACCTTAGGTAAGTTATGTAAAATAAGTTATGTATAAATTATTACAAGTTGAATATTATACAATGCTACTGTTGTTCTTCCATCCCCTCTTCAAATTGATCACTGGGTAATATATTGATACTTTCATGAAGCTCCGAATAAACCAATACGGCATTACCTTGTTCAAGTTGTTTTTTTACTTGCGCAATTTTAGCCTCTTTACTTACATCTTCAGCGCCATATTCAGTCCCTTCACGTAATATGAAGTCTTCTATAATAGCGGTTAATATTTCATATGAGAGCTGTTCTAATGGGATAATCATAAAGGAGTCTTCGGCTATTTTAAATAGAGAGCTACCATTGTACCGCTGAATGACATTATTACTCTAAATTAATTTATTAAAGAGCAAACCCTTGCTGTCAAGGTTCTTTTTTTATGATGATAGTGTCCTGTAGAAGTACTTCATTTTTATTGCTCGCTTGATGCTGCAGCATACTAAGTATCTTTAATACGTGAACGAGAGGCACTGACATTGATAACTGAGCTTATCAATAAAGCTTAAATTGACTGAGGGCTGGTTTATCGACGACATAACGACACCTTAGCAGACTAAATTAGAATATTATTATTTAGAACTATAACAATATATAGCAATTTAGCCGTTATAAGGCGGATACTATGTAGTCGATAAAAGCGTACTTATTTAATTTTTTACTGTCCTCTTTAATGTGCCTTATAAAATAATAAACATCAAAAGCTACAAATTCCCAGCATAATGGCAATACCGCCAAACGAAAACATCGCAACAGGAGACATTAGCTAACATTGAGAGTAAGTTCATATTGAGCGTTATAATTTTCTAAGTAATTTGTTATATACCTAGTGTAATTAAGTTGTCCAATAACTAAACTAATTTAGATCAATAGAAGCCCTGCTTTTCTACCATTTTTGCTTTGTTTCCCTGTTGTTCTTTAATTTTTTTATAGATTTTATTAGCCTTTGCTGTATTTTCTTCAATCATCCTTTGAGATAAGTCGCGCGCGTCTATTGCGCGACTCTTTTCTGCGTTTGGATATCCATTCCATGAAGCGAGGGTATTCCATATATAAGATAAGTCTGTGCTTTTCTGGACTCCTTTACCTTCGCTATAAAGTAACGCTAAATTATATTGGGCAAGGGCATAGTTTAGATTCGCTGCAGTTTTGTACCAGCGCGATGCTTTAAAATCATCTTGTTTAACGCCGGTTCCGTTAGCGTACATAACGGCTAAGTTAAATTGTGCGCTGGCTAAATCTTTGTTTGCTGCTTTATGGGTAAGTTCAAACGCTTTGTTAAGATCTCGTTTTACTAACTTACCCTCGGAGTATATTAAGGATAGTTCAAATTGTGCATCAGGATAATTTTGATCAGCCGCAAGCTGAAATAATTCAAGTGCTTTCAGACCATCTTTATTTACTGAATAACCGTGTTGATAGATCAAAGCCATTTGATACTGGGCAGGGGCGTAACCTTCAATAACGAGTGGACGAAACTGAGTAATAGCCGCGTTAAATTTCCCCCGATTTAATTCATAAATTCCCTGTTCAAGGTCATTACCTTGGCTCAATACTGAGAAGCTGCTTAGCAGGGTTAAGGTAAACAATAATATTTTAATACGCATAATATTTCCTCTTCTGGCGGTAACTATAGATTAGTCGATCTAAGTGTAGGTGAAAAATCAATCAGTGACTGACATCATTTCTTCAATTTGCTCGGCTAGTTCAAGCCAAAGTACTTCATTTTCTTCAATATCGTCTTTTAATTTTGCCTGTTTTTTTAGTAAGTCAGTCAATTCAGCTTTATGCTCTGCTTGGTAAATATCACTGTCACTTAATAAAGCTTCCAGCTTAGTTAAGGCTTCTTGCCACTGATGGATATTTTTTTCTAATTTATCAGCTTCTTTACGTAATGGGCCTGATTTTTTTCTGAGCTCTGCTTGCTGCTGGCGGAGTTGTTTTTTGTCTAAGCCTTTATCACCATTTTGCTGATCAGTTTTAATCGACTTTATCGCTTGTTTTTTATCGTCATTAAGCCATTGCTGGTAATCATCAATATCACCACTAAAATCACTCACTCGACCGTTAGCAACAAGGTAAAACTCATCAACACATGATTCTAATAAGAACCTGTCATGGGCAATCAAAATGATCGCGCCACCAAAGTCTTGTAGTGCCATCACCAGTGCTTGGCGCATTTCTAAATCTAAATGATTGGTTGGTTCATCAAGTAGTAATAATTGTGGCTTTTCTAACACAATCAAAGCTAATACTAAGCGTGCTTTTTCACCACCAGACATGGTCGAAACTTGTGATAATGCTTGGTCGCCACTAAAGCCAAACTTTCCTAAAAAAGTACGGGCTTGTGGTTCACCTAAAGCAGGTTTAGCACGTAGAATATGATCAACAGGGCTTGATGGAGCATGTAATTGTTCTAATTGATGTTGAGAAAAATAGCCCACGGTTAACTCTTGTGCGCAGTAACGTTCTCCACCCAGTAGGGAAAGTTCACCGGCAAGTGATTTAATTAAGGTTGATTTACCGGCGCCATTTCTTCCTAATAAACCAATACGACTACCCGGTATTAATGTTAAACCGACACTATCCAAAATCATGGCCTGTTCACCATGGTCAGATTTAGGGTAACCACACTGACTTTCTTTAAGTGATAAAAGCGGATAAGGCAGACTTTCTGGCTTGGCAAAGCTGAAGCTAAATTGGCTATCAACATGGGCAGGTGCTAAATCAGGTAATTTCTCTAAACGTTTTAATCGACTTTGTGCTTGTTTTGCTTTGCTTGCTTTAGCGCGAAAGCGATCAACAAAAGCGGTTAAATGTGCAGCTTCTTTTTGCTGCTTTTGAAATTGTGCATCTTGTTGCGCCAAATGTTCTCGGCGTTGGCGTTCAAAAGCGGTGTAGTTGCCGCTATATAATTTAGCGCGCTGGTGCTCAATATGCAGTATTTGACCAATCACCGTATCGAGAAAGTCACGATCATGTGAAATGAGTACTAAGGTACCGGTAAAGCGCTTTAACCAGCGTTGTAGCCAAATCACCGCATCTAAATCTAAATGGTTGGTTGGTTCATCGAGTAATAACAGGTCAGCACGAGATATGAGTGCTTGGGCTAAGTTTAAGCGCATACGCCAACCACCAGAAAAGTCTTTCACTGGGTTATCAAGTTGTGATTGTAAAAAACCTAAGCCATGTAATAACTCACCAGCACGGGCCGGTAAGCTGTATCCGCTTATAGTATCTATTTTATTGATAAGGATGGCTTCGAGGTTTCCGTTATCTGCAATACGTGCTTGCTCAAGCTGTTGCTCGAACTGGCGAAACTCTTTATCACCATCCATCACATAATCAAGGGCGCTTTGTTCTAACGAAGGGGTCTCTTGTCTTACCGTGGCAATATCCCAGTTTGACGGTAAAGCTAAATTACCAGAGTCAGGTGATAAATCACCTAATAACGCGGCGAAAAGAGATGATTTTCCACAACCATTACTGCCTACTAAGCCAACTTTATGATTAGGGTGTATGGTAAAGCTAGATGATTTTATAAGGTTTTTAGCCCCTCTATCTAAACTTAGTTCTGTGGCGATAATCAATGATATTTCCTCGAGAAAATGGCATAGTGAGATACAGATAATACCCACTAAATAAATACTGATACATTGTCGCTTTTCCTATGACCACTATTCAAGGTAAAATAACGATAATTCTAGATTTAATGTCGCGCTGTTAAACTTACCTGTTGTAAATAAAATAGGTAAAGAAGAGCAGAGCCTAATAATAAGTAGTAGATAACTATGAGCAAAGCCCTAAAGAAGAGGTTTATCGCTGGTGCAGTCTGTCCTAAATGTAAAGCGATGGACACCATGGCACTGACTAAAGAAAATGGCGTAGAAAAAGTGACTTGTGTGAGTTGCGGCGAACAAATGGTACAAACAGAAGCACATGTTGAAAAGGTTGTACGTGAGAATGAACAAGTGATTGGTGTCTTTAAACCTTAATAGCGTATGCGTGAATTTCGTCTGAAATTATATTTTTTATTAACGCTTGTTAATATGCTGGTTAATAACAGTAAGTAAACTGATTAATTTTAGTTGAGGTGTTATTTTAGCCAAGGGTACAGTGATGATTTTTATTTAAAATCAAACTGATAGGCTAGTAACGTACATGTCGAAATAGGGTAGAGAGTCTCACTGATATGTTTGAGTAGCCTCAATACGGGCTACATAGGTACAAAATAAACGTAATAGTTTTTGATTTACTTAACATACTTAGTAATGCGGTGGTGGTGGCTCAATATTGTCATTCTCATTGTCACTCGATAAGCTACCTGCATCTTTTATACGATTAGCGACTAATTGAATTTGATGTTTCAGCTCTGAAATTTCATGCTGATGGGCAGCTAATTCTTCACTTAATTGATCAATAACATCGTCTTGAAAAACATTGCGTGACTCTAAATCGTTAACACGCTCTTCGAGTCGTTGAATATAGTTGGCATTGGTGCTGTGTGCACTGAGCGTTATTTCGTTATTGGCCATGATTCAACATATCCTGATGAGCTTATCGTTAATAGATCATTATTATCGCCAAATGCGATACTATACACAACCGCTCCGGTCGGTCTTTTTGCTTCTTTAGGTGTAACAAACCAATGTGATAGGCGTTTACCTGTGGAAATATCCCAAATACTGACTTTTCTGGTCGCTGCTCCGGTGATTAATGTTTTGCCGTCAGGAGAAAAACGAACAGTACTGAAAACCTCATGACGTTTTGTACCTTGCAGGCGGCTAATACGTTTACCGGTTGTTAAATCCCAAATATAGGCATCTTTCATACTGTCAGCAGAAAAAGCATAGCGAGCCTTGGCATCTAATGCGACTTTTGACACGCGTGAGCTATGATTAAATTGATAAACCACTTGCCCCGATTGAGTATCCCAAACATAGGCGGTAAAATCGTTACCACCCGAGATAGCCACACGGCCATTGGGTAACATATCTACCGAGTTTATTTTCTCTTTGTGACCTAAAAACTCTAAGCGTCTACCCGTATCAACGGCGAAATGTATCACGGTACCGTTACTTTTTCCGATAAGTAAATAATCACCGCCGTTACTTATAGCAATATCTCTAATATGAGATTCTCGCACTTTCCAATAACCTTCAGACTTACCTGATTGTAAGTTCCATAGGGCAAAATTATCTCTATTAGCAGTCAACACATGGCTAGCATTATCACTAATATCAATAGAGAGTACTAAATTGTCACTGGTGTTTTGTTCTTGTGACCAGCGATACAGTCGTTCATTTTTAGTTAAATCCCAAACACTCAAACCATGATGAATAGAAGACACTACTGAAAATTTGGCATCACTAGAAATCTGACCCGCATAGGCGCCTTGTGCAGACTGTTGCCAGCGCTTAAGGGGCTCTTGCGTAATAGGCTTACAAGCAGCGAGAGTGGTCAATAAAATGACTGGAAAAATCCAATTACAATTTAACAAAATATTAATACTTTTTTATTTGCGCATTTATCGTTAGTATAAGTTCTTTTTTGAAATTGTTTAGTGTTATCTTTACTTAAAATGAAAAGTTAAATTTTCAAAGGTAACATCACAGTTTTTTAGTTTTTAATTGGGGAATTCTCCAATTGTATTGTTTAAGTGGAGATATTAATGAAATTGTTTAAGCCTACCCTAATAGCCCTTGCGCTAGTTGCTGTTGTTGGTTGTAATGAAAAAGCGGTTGAAGAAGTTAAAGCACCAGTATTAGATACTGAAGTGCAAAAACAAGCCTACGGCTTAGGTGCCTCGATTGGTATGTACATGCAACGTAACCTAGTAGAGCATGACAAACTAGGTTTAACATTAGATAAAGAGCTTATCGTTCGCGGTTTTGTAGATAGTATTGACGGTAAAGCTGTTATCGAAAAAGAAGAAATTCAAGCGTTATTGATGAACCTTGATGCTAGCATGAAAGAAAAACAACAAGCCGCAGCAATTGTCGCTGCTGAATCTAGTTTAGCAGACGGCGCTAAGTTTCTTGCCGACAACGCCAAAAAAGAAGGCGTAACAGTAACTGAATCTGGTATTCAATATGAAGTATTAACAGCTGGCGAAGGTGATACACCTTTAGCAACTGATACGGTTAAAGTACATTACGTAGGTACGTTCTTAAGTGGTGATACATTTGATAGTTCACGTGAACGCGGAGAGCCAGCAGTGTTCCCACTTAACCGTGTCATCAAAGGTTGGACTGAAGGCGTACAATTAATGCCTCTAGGTGCTAAGTACAAGTTTACTATCCCTTCAGATTTAGCGTACGGTGCTAACGGTAACCCACCAAGTATTCCGGGTAACTCAGTACTACAGTTTGAAATTGAATTATTAGAAATTCAAAAAGCTGATGCAGCACCTGCACCAAAAGCTGATGGTCACGACCACGCTGCTCACTAGTTAATGATTGCTTGTGTTAGTTAAGTATTTTTAGCTACACAGCGCATACTAGAACATACAAAACCATCGGTAATTTGTTACTGGTGGTTTTTTTTTAGCTATTTTCGATTTATCTTAAGCTTTGGTTAGCTAGTAACTATTAAATTCACACGATAAATAGTCGTCTTAACTATTAGCTTTATCAGTAAGCTTTAAAGTAAAATATCCACATGAAAAAAATTCTAATTATTGGCTATGTATGGCCCGAGCCTAATTCGTCTGCAGCAGGTAGCCGTATGATGCAGTTAATCCACTTCTTTCAAGCGCAAAGCTATCAGATTACCTTTGCCAGCCCTGCGCAACAAACAGAGCATATGGTTGATTTAGGGGGCTTAAATATTACCGTTAAAAATATCAGTCTCAATTGCACCAGCTTTGATGACTTCATTAAAAATCTACAACCTACTATGGTAATGTTTGATCGTTTTATGATGGAAGAGCAGTTCGGCTGGCGCGTTAGTGAGCAATGCCCACAAGCGATACGTATTTTAGATACCGAAGATTTATTTTGTTTACGTAATGCTCGTCATCAAGCTTATAAACATAAACGTGATATCACCGATGACGACTTGCTCACCAGTGAGTTGGCTAAGCGTGAAGTTGCCTCGATATTTCGTTCAGACATTAGTTTGATGATCTCAAGTATTGAAGTGGAATTATTGCAACGCTTATTTAAAGTCGATAGTAGCTTAATTCACTATTGCCCCTTTATGTTAAGTCAAGCTCAGTTGACACAAGTAAACCCGAGTTATCAACAACGCGAAGATTTTATGGCAATAGGTAATTTCCGCCATGCACCTAACTGGGACGCAGTATTATGGCTTAAACAGCAAGTATGGCCATTAATACGTAAACAACTACCTAATGCCAAGCTGAACATCTATGGCGCTTATCCACCACCAAAAGCGACTGACTTGCATGATGACAAATCAGGGTTTTTAGTGAAAGGTTGGGTTGATGATGCGGTACTTGCTATGCAAAGTGCTAAAGTCTGTTTAGCAGTACTACGTTTTGGGGCAGGTATCAAAGGCAAGTTAGCCGAGGCTATGTATTGCCAGACTCCATCAGTTACCACGGATATTGGCGCAGAAAGTATGCAAACTGATTTACCTTGGGCTGGCGCAATAGTCAATGACCCACAAGCTATTGCAGATGCTGCGGTAAAACTCTATCAAGAAGAAAAATCTTGGCAAACTGCCAGTGACTTAGGGCAGCAAAATGCTCAGTTAATGTATCAACAAGAAAG
>JBKEHN010000145.1:0-8006 GCA_046710905.1 Colwellia sp. | reverse complement strand
CTCATCAATCGTTAACTGCACTAATCGACGTGTATTAGGATCCATGGTTGTTTCACGCAATTGCGGTGGGTTCATTTCACCCAAGCCTTTAAAGCGTTGCACGTTTACCTTACCACGTTTTTTCTCTGCTTCAATTCTATCTAAAATACCGTCTTTTTCAGCTTCGTCTAATGCGTAGAACACTTCTTTACCTATATCAATACGGTATAAAGGCGGCATAGCAACGTAAACATGGCCCGCTTCTACTAGAGGTAAAAAGTGTTGCATAAATAACGCACATAACAAGGTCGCTATATGAAGGCCATCGGAATCGGCATCCGCTAAAATACAAATTTTTCCGTAACGTAATTCAGATAAATCGTCACTATCTGGGTCAATACCTAACGCGACAGATATATCATGTACCTCTTGTGAAGCAAGAATTTGACCTGAGTCGACTTCCCAAGTGTTTAGGATTTTACCGCGCAGTGGCATAATAGCTTGAAACTCTCGGTCTCTTGCTTGTTTAGCACTACCGCCAGCAGAGTCACCCTCCACTAAAAACAGTTCGGTTCGGGCTAAATCTTGACTGCCACAATCCGTTAATTTACCTGGTAAAGCGGGTCCTTGAGTGATCTTCTTTCGTACTACTTTTTTACTAGCACGCATACGTTTTTGTGCGTTGTTGATACAAAAGTCTGCCAATAATTCAGCTTTATCTGTATGCTCGTTTAGCCATAAACTAAAGGCATCTTTGACCACACCAGTAACAAAAGCGGCACATTGACGTGATGATAAACGCTCTTTGGTTTGTCCGGCAAATTGTGGGTCTTGCATTTTGATAGATAAGATATAACTACACTTATCCCATATATCATCATGGGTTAATTTGACGCCACGCGGTATTATATTTCGAAATTCACAAAATTCTCGCATCGATTCAAGTAGCCCTTGGCGCATACCGTTAACATGGGTACCACCGGCGATGGTTGGAATTAAATTTACATAGCTTTCACCAATACTTTCGCCACCTTCGGGTAACCAAGTAATAGCCCAATCAGCCGCTTCAAGTTGTGAGGAAAAACTACCGACAAAAGGCTGTTCTGGTAATGATACATAACCTTTTACCGCTTCCTTTAGATAATCAACCAGGCCATCTTCATAACACCACTCATATTTTTTATCTTCAATTTTATCGTGAAACTTTAGCGTTAAGCCCGGGCATAATACCGCTTTAGCTTTCAATAAATGCGTAAGATGGCGTACCGAAAATTTAGCGGTATCAAAATAGCTAGCATCTGGCCAAAATTTAACACTGGTGCCGGTATTTCGTTTTCCTACTGTGCCAGTTTCTCGTAGTTCTTCAACTTTATCGCCATTTTCAAATGCCATTTCATAGACTTTACTGTCTCGTCTAATACTGACATCAACACGAGTGGATAAAGCATTAACGACAGAAATACCAACACCATGTAAACCACCTGAAAATTGGTAGCTTTTATTTGAAAATTTACCACCCGCATGCAACTTACAAAAGATAAGTTCAACACCTGAGACGCCCTCTTCAGGATGAATATCGGTTGGCATACCACGGCCATCATCGATAATTTCAAGTGATTGATCGGCATACAAAATAACACTAATATTTTGTGCATGACCAGCAAGTGCTTCATCAACAGAGTTATCAATGACCTCTTGACCTAAATGGTTTGGTCGAGTGGTATCAGTATACATACCCGGACGGCGACGAACGGGTTCTAAGCCACTAAGTACTTCAATAGAATCGGAGTTGTATTGGTCAGTCATTTGAAACTCAATTTAATCGTGGTTAAAAGGTCTAAATATTATTTATTAGTATGTGCGACAGCTTATAAAACAGAGTAGATTTAATATATTTAATCAAGTTGAAAATAGTCACTGATGGTAAGTAAGCAACTATCAAAGTTGATAAAGCTATGATCTCCCCCCTCTTGTACTATTAATCGACAATGTTGATATTTTTCCACAGCTTGTTGGTAATTTAACACTTCATCACCCGTTTGTACCATAACTAGGTAATTATTTTTTTCCTTACCATCAATGGTTGGTGCCCTTTGCTCAATCGCTTGCAAATGCTGGATATGATCTTCCGTGACTTGATACACTTCTTTGGTATAAGGATTAACTTGCTCGCCAATATAGTCATTCAATAATTCATAAGGCCTTATCGCTGGGTTCACCAAGACCGTTGAGCAGTTATATTTTGTCGCTAGATAACAAGAGAAGTAACCACCTAGTGAAGAGCCAATTAAATACCATTGTGCATTTAAACTATTTGTCTTTGAGTTATTTGCCTTTGAGCTATGCTTTTCAATAAGTTGCTCTAATTGAATAATGGCTTTCGCGGGCGTTGATGCCAATTGCGGGCAGAAGAATGTGACGTCTGGGTAATACTTTGCTAAATATTTACGGGTTTGTTCTGCTTTTAATGACAGCGGCGAAGAGTTGAAACCATGAATGTAGAGAATGTATTTTTTCATTAGTAAGCTTTTATAGTTATTATTTATGGTTATAATTTAAATTGTTAGACCGCAGCTCTATTTCGAAAAGAATAACCAGTACATGGTCACTTTATAAAGCAACCTAAGACTAATATTTTATAACGTTACAACGTCAGTATGTAATTCACCATCCGCATGTAAATAAAACAACCTATAACCAGGCCCTTTGACTAAAGCAGCAACACCATCAACATTTGGGTCAAACTGTATTGATGTAGCAGGACAAGTGTATAAAACTACTTGTTCTTTAAGTTTTTCGTTTGGTGTCTGGGTCAACTGCATAGCACTATGGACATGACCACAAGCAATAGCTTTTATATTATTATAACCCTTTATCGCTTGCCAAAAATCAGCTTTATTTTGTAAGCCATGTTTATCAATAAAGTATCCCACATCAATAGGGTGATGATGCATCATAAGTAACTGATTTTTATTTGGCTTGATAGTATTTTTTAACTTTTCTAATGCTGTTTCAGTAACGTAACCTGCTGGTGTCGCACTTTTACTATCGACGAGCTGAACTTGCCATTGAGATAAGTTGATTTCTTTATCTGCTAGAAACGGCGACACTGAAAAATACTTTGTCAATAGCTCAGGCTCATCATGATTGCCGGCCAAATAATAAATAGGCACGGTAATAGCGCATTCATGCACACAATCAACAAAATTCTGGTAAGACTGCTCAGTATGATCTTGAGTTAAGTCACCAGTAAAAACGACGAAGTCTATTTGGGCGTTGTTACCAACACTCAGTAAAACCTCTCGAAGATTATCGAGTACGTTATACCCGTGATGAAGGCCATCTGGAGATGAAAATAAATGACTATCTGTGATTTGTGCTATTACGACAGGTTTTTTGTTTACAGAGCAAGGTTTAATCGAGTTCATTAGTTAATACTTCATAAGTTAGTATTGTAACTCAACATTTACTTGCCCTAAACGCAAACAGAGATGTAACCATTCATTTAAAAATTGATTCGTTTGCTGCTTTTCATCTTGCTGATGCATTTGACTATTTGGGTAATCGTAGCGCGGTTTCACTTGCCTGATATCTTGCGTAGACAATACTTCAGCCATTCGAGCATCATGATATAAACGAATAGTCATACGAGGATGTAAGGCGCTAACAACAATGCCTGGAATGTTTTTAAGTGAATAACTTAAGCTTTCTTGCTCAAAGCTAATGACCGAGGTATAGCGAGTGACTTCCTTTATCGTTACACTATAGGCGAGAAAATCACTGATAAAAAAATGACGTGTTTCTGCGAGCGCGGTTTTACTCGCCAATACTTTAATTAATAACATATAGTTGTTCGCACACAAGGTCATCAAACTAACTAAATTAGGACGATAATTTCTTCTAGTGCCGTTAACTAATGTCCTATTAGGGAAAAAACTCATGCGTGCCTCTTAACCATTATTGTAAGGACGACTACCTAAAGTACTTGTACCTTTAATACTTGTATTATTTAATAAATAGCGATTGGTAGTTCATTGCCAGCCATTGTAACCCGATAATTGTGGCTGCGTTAGTGATTTTACCTTGAGCTAATAAATCTAGAGCATGAGTTCGACTGACTAGATGTAGCAAGATGTCTTCATTTTCTTCAGGTAAGCCATAAACCGCCCCTGTTTCAACTTTATCACTGTTAAAATACGCTAAATATAGATGAATACGCTCACTCATGCCGCCAGGACTAGAGAGGTATTGCATAATAGGGACTAGATCATTACTGCAAAGCGTTAAATCAGCTTCCTCTTTAGCTTCTCGTATTGCTACCTCAATAGGGCTTTCATTCGCATCAAACATGCCAGCAATAAACTCCAATAACCAAGGGCTGTCATCCCCCCTTAAAGCGCCAGGTCGAAATTGCTCAATCAACAACACCTTATCTAATTTTGCATCATAGGGCATAACAACCACAGCATCACCACGTTCAAATATTTCGCGGGTGAATAGCTGACTTTGTTCTCCTGAGAAAAGCTTGTGCTGTAGTGAGTATTCATTCATCTTAAAAAAACCCTGATACTTAGTTTTAATAGAGTGCACTGATACCTGTTCATTATTGAATTTCAACATTGATAACGGCTTGTTCATATCATTTTTCATCATTTGTCTCTTTTTAATAATAATTTGTTACACTAGTAAACAGTTATTTTATTTGGTTAATTTAAAAATCCATGTAGGATACCCTATCAGCGAATATCAATAAATAAAGCATATACCCGTTCTGGCTGTATCCTGCCTTTTTAAATAGAACAGGTATAAGAGTAATCCAAGGAATTCCTTACTCATGAATAAAACACTAAGCACACTAATTATAGCGATAACTGCAGCCATTAGCAGTACACATGCCCAAGCTGATGATTTATTAACAGTATATCAGCAAGCTCTATTAAACGATCCTGTGGTACTTAAAGCACAGGCACAATTTATGATAGTCAAAGAAGATATCGTGCAAGCGCGCTCGATATTGTTACCACAAATCACGGCAAGTGCTGGATATAACACTGGTGAGCAAGATTCTTACCGAACTCCTGAGAACTCGCCTGCTTATTTAGGGACCTCTGAGTTTTCCAGCTTAACGTATGGAGCCAACTTAAATATGCAACTTTATCATCATGATAGTTGGTTGCGTTTAGGTAATGCAGAAAAAGCAGCTCATCAAAGTGATTTGACTTACCAAGTAGCTAAACAAGATTTAATTACCCGTGTTGCCAAGGCTTACTTTGATTTACTCAGCACTAAAGATGACTTAGTTTTTGCTACTGCAGAAAAAGATGCCATTGCCCGTCAACTAGAACAAACTAAACAACGTTTCTCAGTGGGTTTAACCGCTATTACTGATGTTTATGAAGCACAAGCGCAATTTGATAGTGCTGTTACAGAAGAGATTCGAGCAAAAAATGCTATCTTCCAAGCAGAAGAAGAGTTACGTGTTATAACGAACACCTACCCTAAAAATGTTAGTGTTTTAAATACAGACCGTTTTAGTACTAGTACTCCTACGCCAAATAGCGCCGATGAATGGCAAGTCACTGCTGAAGCTAAAAATCTAGATTTAATTACCGCTAAGGTAGGTATTGATATAGCACAGGATAATATCAATATTGCCCGCTCTGGTCATTATCCTACGCTAGATTTTGGTGCTAATTATAGCGGTAAAGATGATGAATCAACATTCAATGATAACCCAACTATAGATGCCCCTGGTGTTAATGGTTACTCTCTTGGCGTGCAATTGAGTATTCCAATTTACTCTGGGGGTGCTATTCAAAGTTCGGTACGTAAAGCACAAAATAACTTTGTACTTGCCAGCCAAGACTTATCTTTAACACATCGTGGTGTGGTTCGTACTACACGTAATGCCTATAATACAGTTATTGCCGCTATTTCAGCTATCAAAGCGTTTGAGCAATCAGTACTAAGTGCACAAAAAGCACTTGAAGCTACAGAAGCCGGTTTTGAAGTAGGTACGCGTACTATTGTTGATGTATTAGATAGTACGCAGAATTTATATAATGCTAAACGTAATTTATCTACAACTCGTTATGCTTATATCCAAAACGTTTTATTATTAAAACGTGCTGCAGGAACCATTACTGATGAAGACATAAGTGCTATCAACTCTGGTTTAATAGCAGCTAACTAGTCTGTTTTATAACTAACGTATTAAAACATTAAAAAGCCCTAAGCAACAATATTGCTTAGGGCTTTTTTTGTACATTGACAACTTAAATGATCCTAGAGAATCGATTTTATGTAATGGAAAAACCTAATCCAAAGATAGTATCACTTCGTCCTCAAGATAATAAACAGATGATTATTTATCTAACATAGCGACACATTTGATAACGGTGAGCTAAGTATTTAGTAAGCTTGCCTAGCTTATGATTAAAATTAGACTAGTGTTTTGATAAAGCTGGTAAGCTCTTTTGCTTCTCGTTCAGCGGAGTAATGTTCTTCAACCCGTTGACGACCTGATAGCCCCATTTGAACAAGTTTTTTTTCATCACTCAATAATAACGCCATTTTATCTTTTACTGCCATTAAATCATTTACTGGCACAACATACCCATCAATACCTTGGCGAATAACTTCAGGCCATGCGCCTGCTTCACTGGCAAGTACTGCTGAGCCGCTACTCATTGCTTCAAGAATAGTTAGGCCAAAACCTTCTTTTTCACTTAAGGCTACTACAAGGGATAAACTACTAAAGATCTTTGGAATATCAGAGAAATCCTGCTCTCCAACAAAAATTATACGCTCAGCTAGACCTGCCTGCTCGATACTATCATGTAACTCTTGACTGAATTTTTTATGCTTAGCCGCTACACCACCAACAATAACAGCGGTATAATCAGGGTAGTCGTTTAATAAAGCAATGCAGCTTTGTACAAATAGGTGAACACCTTTTTGTTTTCTTACTCGCCCAAGTATAGCAATACCATGCTTAGCTTTTGCCAGGGTATTAGGTAATAAATCAAGTGATTGCCAAGCTTGTTGCTTATCTTTACTTGCCTTGTAAGCGTTGGTATTAACACCATGATAGATAACAGCACTTGGCGGGTTGTCCAAATAGGTAGCAGAAGCTTTACACATGGCAATAACAGCATCCATACGTCTTGTTAGCCAGCAAGTAAACTTAGCGCGTTTACGTTGAGCGGCAGAACTGAAAACCAGCTTTATCTTAGCTCTAAATATATATTTTAATACCACGCCTTGAATCATTTCATCAACACGACGAGCATGAAAAACACGGAATTTACCATTAGAGAGAGGGCTTTGACACATTTTTACTACTTGCCAAAAACCGATCGCTAAGCAAGTATCGGTTAAGTTATTCTTCCCCATGACACGCAACGGGATCATATCCTTTTGGTAAGCTACTACCTGCAACATCGTTGAAGTAATACCTGAAAAACTCCGTTTTGAATTTCCAATGATAAGCTCAATTTCTCTATTGCTTATCTCTTGGTCAATCACTGCATCCATCAAAAAGTCTCAAAAAGAAGTTATTACTCTATTGACCGCCATTCTACTGTAAAATACCTAAAAAGTGGTAAATAACTTCATTGCCCAAGGCAAACTAACTTGCGTATAATCAAACATAGTTAAAATACAAGTCAGATGAGACAATACATTGAGCAGCAACAGAGTGTTACAGCCTAACTTTAGGTTATCGTTTTTATTACCCAAATACTGGTTAACTTGGTTAGGTGTTTTTATCCTATATAGTATTTCCTGGCTACCTTTCAAATTACAGCTCGCGATGGGCCGTGTTTTAGGACGAGTAATATTTAAATTCGCCTCAAAACGAAAGCATGTCGCACTAGTAAATTTACGATTGTGCTTTCCAGATAAAAGTGAAGATGAAGTACAAATTTTACTTAAAAAGAATTTTGAAAATACTGGGATTGCACTTTTTGAAACTGGTATGGGCTGGTGGTGGCCTGATTGGCGAGTAAAACGAAAAGTTAAAATAA
>JBKEHN010000144.1:0-8061 GCA_046710905.1 Colwellia sp. | reverse complement strand
AACCGCTAATTGAATAAACGGGTCTTTGCTGTTTTTAAAGTCACTTACCGATTTAGTCATTAAGGCTAAACGTTGTTCTTGTGAATTAAGCTTGGTTTTTGTGTACATTTTCTTTAACTGTTTACGTAGCTTTTTCTCATTGAAGTTTTCAGCGGTAGTGTTAGTTAAAGCAAAGAATTTATCAAATGACTTAATACGCTCGGCTTTAGGCAAAGCAACGTAATGGGTTAACATAGTAAAAAGAATCTCTTTATCAATTTTCTCATCATAACGACGATCAACAGACTTCATACTTTGTTCAAAACGAGCGATATCACGTTCTTGATAACCACGTTCACGTTCAATATTCGGCTTAGTATTTTCCACCGCTAAACGGTGCAGTGATTTCGCAGTAGATAACATTTTACTATAACGCATGTAACCCAAAATTAAATCACGGGCTTGTTGCTTATCATCTTGTTTAACTAAGTTATTTAAACCTGATAACGCTTCGCCGTATTGGGCTTTACGCTTTGAACTACTGTTTAACCATAGTGTTAAGTTTTTTTCAAGTGCTTGCTTACGTTGTAAAAAAGACCCTTTGTTATAACTGTGGATCATTGAACCATAGTTTTTAGCATAGTTAGCAAGACCAGCTAACGTGCTTTCGTACTTAATACGCGCTTCACTACCTACTGCTGAATGGGTATGAATTAACTCAATAATCTCTTCGCGGTAAGCTTTAGCATGTGGGTAAGTCCAAGAGAAAGTATTTTCAACTTCATAAGCGGTGCGGTAGCGGTTAGTTCTACCGGGGTAGCCAAGAACCATGATGTAATCACCGTCATCAACACTGCTTTTATTTACTTTTAAGTGATGCTTAGGTTGGTATGGCACATTGTCTTTGCTAAAATCAGCAGGTTGACCATCTTTACCAACATAGGCGCGGTAAAAACCGTAATCGCCAGTATGACGTGGCCACATCCAGTTATCGATATCGCCGCCATATTTACCAATACTGCTGGCTGGCGCATGAACTAAACGTACATCACGAATAGTAAGTTGTTTGAATAAGTAATATTCTAAACCACCGTGAAAGTTAACCACACTACAGCGGTATCTATCATCATCTTCACATTCAGCGACTAATTTTTTTGAATTAGTATCAACGACTTTATAACGTTCACTACCTGACATTTGGCTCGAAACGCCCGATTTTACCAGTGTAGTTACTTCGGTAATTTCTTCGGTTACATAAATTCGACTACCCGGTGTTGCGGGTAATTCTTCAGCGAAATTCTTTGCTAAAAAACCATTTTTTAGTAAGTTATTTTCTGCGGTTGAGTTGTATTGTACTGAACCGTAAACACAGTGATGGTTACTTGCTACTAAACCTTGGTCAGATACAAATGAAGCAGTACAGCCACCAAGGCTAACAATAGCACCCATAGGGAAACCAGTGAGATCGGTTAAATCACTTGGGTTTAACTTTAAACCCGCTTTGGTTAATTCTTTAGCGATTGTTGGTAATTGGTTTGGTTGCCACATGCCTTCATCGGCCATTACTGCCGTACTGCTTAGCGCTAGTACTGGCAATATTACTTTTAAAGTAAGTAATTTTTTTAGCTTTTTCATAATATCCCTAACAATAATATTTTAGTTGTTTTTATAAGAGCTCGCCTCTGGCGAATTTACTCTTTAGAACAAGCGGATTAATCAGTTAATCGGCTTGTTCTTATTAACACCGATAGATTTTGCGCTAGTAGTGCGACCGAGTCAAAAAAACAGGTAAATAAATATTATTATTTGTGTAAAGGATGCTTTTAAATTCTAAATTCAGCCAACAGGATTGTTACTTACTTTAAAAATTGGTAACAAAGTGTGGACATAATGATAACTGTAAGTATAATGCGAATCATTATCATTTGTAATTCAGTTTTTTAGGAGTTAAGAAAAGTATGAAATTTAGTTCTTTTTCAAAAATATCAGCAGCAATGATTATTGCATTGAGTTTAACCGCTTGTGTAGACGACGGCGATAATGGCGTTTCTGGTGCGGTAGGTGCAGCAGGTGCAGACGGCGTTGCCGGTAATAGTGGTGTAAGTAGCTTCGTTACCCGTGAAGACGTTATTAAAACTAATGCTAACATTGCTTATGCGGCTTATTCAGATTCATTAATTAGTGCGACTGAATTAAAAGTAGTACTTGAAACCTTTGTTGCTAACCCAACTGACATGAATTTCTTGTTAGCTAAAAAATCATGGTTAGATTCACGCGAACCATACGGACAAACTGAAGTTTACCGTTTCCGTCAAGGGCCTATTGATGAACTAAAAGCTGATGGTACTTTAGGTCAAGATGATGCAGGTGAAGGTCCTGAAGGTTTAATTAATGCTTGGCCATTAGGTGAAGCTATTATTGATTACGTAGAACCAGTTGATGGTTTATCAGGTCCAGAAAGTCCTGCAAATGCAATAACAGATAACATTATTGCTAATACTACAGCATATCCAACGATTAACGCTGATACCTTAGAAGGCCTTTTTGAATATGGTGAAGATGGACGTAACGTAACGACTGGTTATCATGCTATTGAGTTTTTATTATGGGGTCAGGATTTAAATAAAGACTTATCTGGTGCAGGTACACGTGATAATACCGCTGGCCAACGTCCAGTGACAGATTACTCTACAACGGTTGGTGCTTGTACTTCAGGCTCTACTGCGGCAACAGATAATATTTGTACGCGTCGTGGTCAATACTTGGTAACTACAGCACAACTATTGATTGATCAATTAAAGCGTGTGACTGAGCAATGGCAACCGGTTTCTGGTCCACATTATAAAAACTTTGTTGCTGGTGGCGATACTTCTTTAGCAAAAATTCTTGAAGGGATGGGGCGTTTAAGCTTTGGTGAATTAGCTGGTGAGCGTATTAATATCGCTTTAATTGAAAATTCTCAAGAAGATGAACATTCCTGTTTTAGTGATAACACCCACAGAGATATCTTCTTAAATGCTAAAGGTGTGCAAAATAGCTTTAACGCTAAATACGTTCGTATTGACGGTGAAGTCATTGAAGGTGCATCAATTTATGACTTATTAGTGGTTGAAGAACAGCATGAATTAGCTAATAAACTACGTGGTGCATTAGAAGCAACTATGTCTGCCGCAGCGGTAATTGATACTAAAGCCAAAACAGGTATGCCATTTGATATCTTGATTCAAGCGGGTATTGACCAGCCAAATATTAAAGCATTAATTGATGCATTAGTAGCACAAACTGATGATATTGAAGCCGTAATTGATGCACTTGGCGTTACCACAAATGATCTTAGAGATGATACAGAACAAGAGATCTAACCGCTAATTGTTTTAGTAAACATGCTTGTTTGTATGTAATGGACTTCTATGGAGTCCATTTTACGTTTGTCTTTTTCTGTCCTGTAAAGCTAACGTTAATTGGGATCAGCTACTGTATTTATTAAAAATGAAAGTAGGAAATGATGTATAAGAGCGCATTAATTTTTATCTTGTCTGCCAGCTTAGTTACCGGCTTAAGTGCTTGCGGTGGTAGTAATGAAAAAGCATCAGAAGTTGAACCTCTGGTAACTGTTCCTGCTATTACCCCGATAGAACCAACGGTTGACCATAGCGGTTTACTCCCGTTAACCGCTGATGTAATCGAAAAAGATGAGCATTTATCAGGTGGCGAAACGACTGTTTTTGTAAGTAACCAAAATGCCTTTAGTAGAAAACCAGCGGCTATTATTGAAGATTTTCAATTAGATGGCCACTTTACTTCGGGCGACCATTTATTCCGTACTCCAGATAATAATATTGGCCCCATTTTAAGTACTGGTAGCTGTCAAGGTTGTCATTTAAATGATGGTCGTGGCGTCGTACCTGCTGACCCCTCGATACCAATGAGTAGTATGTTAGTTAAATTGGCAGACTCTACCGGTAAAGCGGATCCTATTTATGGCGATCAAATACAGCCTTTTTCAGTTAATGGTTTTATTGATGGTAATACTTTAGCTGCGGGGTTTTCTAAACACGATGGCTCGGTAAGTGGTACAAAATTATATGGTGAAGCATTTCCCTTTATTGTCTTCGAACCAATTACGGGGCAGTACCCAGATGGTAGCGCTTATGAATTACGCAACCCAGTTTATAAAATAAAAGACTTAAGTTATGGTACTTTTGTCGATGATATACGTTTCTCAGCACGTATTGCTCCGCAAGCATTTGGTGTTGGCTTATTAGGTGCTATTCCACAAGAGAACTTACTTAAGCTGGTGGATGAAAACGACAGTGATAATGATGGCATTTCTGGCCGTGCTTCTATGGTAATAAATACTCTAGATAAAACGGGTACTGAAAGCAAAGTCATTGGTAGATTTACTTATAAAGCGCAAAGCTCTACTGTTTTACAACAAGTTTCTGATGCTTATGGTGGTGATATGGGGGTATCTACTAGTCTATCGAGTAGTGAGCCTTGTACGGATAAACAATTAGCGTGTTTATTCGCTGCTGAGCAAGAAGCCAAAGTAGGTATTGACGTTGATTTAAGCGATCTTTCATTAGCGTTTGTTGAGTTTTATAATCGTGTTTTAGCTGTGCCGGCACGTAGAGGTTTTGACCGTGATAATGAGACTTGGACAGATCAAGTAACGGCAGGACGAGCGTTGTTTTTTAACGCTAATTGTACCGGTTGTCATACGCCACGTCATGTTACCGCAGAAGCTAAAGGCAGTGTTTTAGGTGAGATAACCCTAGGAGGGCTTATTACAGCAGAAAGTGGCGAAACAGCTGAAGTAATCGCGGTATTATCTAATCAAACAATCTATCCTTACACCGATTTATTATTACATGATATGGGTGGTTCTTGTGCGGTTACTCGTGAAACATCAGCTGGTTTGTCTTGCTCTTCGGGCGCAGAGTGTATGTATGTACAACGCTGTGATGGCTTAGCCGATGGTGTTATTGAAGGTGATGCCAGTGGCACTGAATGGAAAACACCAGCGTTATGGGGCGTTGGGTTAGTGCAGACTGTTAATAAAGACTCAAGTTTTTTACACGATGGTCGTGCTCGCACTATTGAAGAAGCTGTTTTATGGCATGACGGTGAAGCAAAAGCCTCAAAAGAAATTTTTATCAATTATAGTAAAGCTGAACGTGAACAGTTACTTGCTTTTCTTGAGTCACTATAATGTGTCATTGTAGTTTGCATAACGTTAAATCAATTTATAGCAGTAGGTTACTTGCTGCTTTTATCATACTAGTCGTTTTATCTGCATGTGATAGCGGCCCAAATCAATCTAATAACGTTAGTGCTCAAAGTACAGAATCAGTTATGCCTGCTTTTGAGCTAAGTGAGTATAAAACGGCGGGGGGAATTACCCATAAAAGACTCTACGCTAGTTACCTGTACCCAGGAGAAAAAGTAAACAATAAGCAAAAGCTTAATTTTTGGACTGGCTTTTCTTTTTTTCGTGATCCTTGGGTCGCAGCACCGAGTGCTACGGGTAATCGAGATGGTTTAGGTCCCTTATTTAATACACGATCTTGTATTGCCTGTCATACTGCAGGCTCGCGCGCCAAAATTGATGAAGCTGGACACATTCTACCATTATCATTGGTAGTGCGTTTAGGTAGCAAAGACCCTAGTATTAAAGGTGTTGACCCTATCTATGGTGATCAAATTCAACCTCGCGCCATCAGTTATCGTTTAACGGATGCGGAAATTATAGAAAAATACCCCTATACCGATAATGTCGGTGAAGCTTGGTTAGATAAAAGTTATAGCAAAATAGAAGGTACTTTTGCTGATGGCGAGCCTTATGAATTGCTCAAACCAAATTATCAATTAAGCAAGTTAGCTTATGGTGAACTTGCTCCTCATATAGGTATATCGGTTAGGCTGGCACCCAATGTCTTTGGTATGGGTTTACTTAATGCCATCAAAACAGATGATCTACTCGAGCAAGAAGATAGCAACGATAGTGATGGCAATGGTATTTCAGCAAAATATAATCGTGTGCCTAATGTCATAACTAATGTTATTGAAGTAGGGCGTTTTGGTTTTAAAGCCAAGCAGCCTAATTTACATCAGCAAGTCGCTGCAGCCTTTCGCGATGATATCGGTATCACCAATAGCAGCTTTGTTGATGAAAGCTGCACTGCCACGCAAGTAGCCTGTAACTCCGCTAGTGAATATGGCGGTCATAGTTTGGCTGATTTAGAAATACCTAATAATCGTCTTGATCTTGTGGTTACCTTTAATGAATTACTTGGTGTACCGCCCGCTAGAAAATTACAAAGTAAAACAGTGCAGGTTGGTAGATCAATATTTTATCAACTGAATTGTCAGCAGTGTCATACCCCCAGTTATGTTACCGATGAAGCCTATCCAGTGAAAGCATTGGCAAAACAAACTATTTGGCCATACACAGATTTAGCGTTACACGATATGGGTGAGGGGTTAGCAGATGGCATATACGAATTTAATGCTAATGGCCATGAGTGGCGCACTGCACCTCTGTGGGGGATAGGGCTACAGCAAAAAATAACAGGTCAACAGCGTTTTTTACATGATGGTAGAGCACGCACAATTAGCGAGGCTATTTTATGGCACGGTGGTGAAGCAGAGTCAGTCAAAAAAGCCTATGTCGCATTAAACAAGCTGCAACGTGAAGCCTTAATTCAGTTTGTTAAGGCTATTTAGTGCAACTTAATGGAAGTTAAACAGACAATGATAAAAACTAATATCACTTACCTAACGGATAACAATATGGGCTTATTACCAAGCTTACTTTTACCAGTAGTATTATCAGTAACACTGGCTGCTTGTGGTGGTTCTGATACAGCCGAAGTCACTCCTGAACCAGTTGCTGCAAAAGCTCCTGATGCAACTACAGCAAACCATACTATTGATGATGAGTTTGGCTTATGGCTAACCGATTTAGCCAATAATCATCTACTGCCAAGTTATCAAAATTTACAAGAGAGCGCCTTGGTACTCTCAAGTAAATCGACCGACTTTTGTGCAAAACAAACAAATAACAATGACGAGTTGCTAGCACTACAGCAATCATGGCGCGAAGTAATGTCTAGTTGGCAAACTATTCAATGGTTAAAAGTGGGTCCTATTGTTGAGAATAATCGTATCTTTAGGTTGCATTATTGGCCTGATAGTAAAGACAGTGTTGGTAGAGGTGTTACTAATTTACTGACTACGAGTGAAGTTGTTAATGAGGAATTTATTGCTAAACAAAGTGTTGGTAGCCAAGGTTTACCAGCACTAGAGCAATTATTATTTACTGAGGTTAGTCAAAATGGTCTGCTTAACGCCAGTGATAAAGACAAACGTTGTGAAGTGCTAATAGCGATAAGTGCCAATGTTGTCACTATGACTACAGAAGTAAATAATCAATGGCAAATAGCAGGTGGTAATTACCATGCACAGCTTACCCAAGGTACAGGTGATTTCAGCAGTAAAAAAGACGCCGTTGAAGAGTTAGTGACTAATTGGCTTGAGCAAATTGAGCGCGTTAAAGATGAAAAAATGCTAGTGCCACTATCGGTTAATAGTCCAGGTATTGCAGGTATTGCGGAGCATGTTTTGAGTGATGCGACGGTAGTTAGTATTCAAAAAAACATTAACACTTTTAGCGTGATTTATAGTGCGGGTGGCGGTCATGGTTTTGATAATATTTTGATTGACCATTTAGGCCAACAAAATATTGCCACCGAAATGCTGTCGTCAATTGATGGCGCTATTACGAGTGCTGATGCGTTATCTGGTAGCTATGAAACCTTGCTGAAAACAGATGAGGGGCGTACACAAATTACCGCTACCATTGATTCATTACGTGGGATTAGAGACTTACTGACCGTCGACTTTGTTCAAGCAACCGATATTAATATCGGCTTCAACTCAAATGATGGCGATTAGAGATTAACTATATGAAAAAGTTTGCAGGAGAAAAGTCAGCTGTAGCGCGACTATTAACGTTAGCTTTTACGCTAGCATTACCATTAATTTTAAGCAGTCAATATAGTGTTGCTGAGGAAGGTCATA
>JBKEHN010000143.1:0-8151 GCA_046710905.1 Colwellia sp. | reverse complement strand
TACTGCGGTTGGCGAAGAGGCATTTACACCGCCTTCAGAGACAAGTTCGCTTGGTTTAGCGTGGGTAGAAGAACGTCATTTTGGTAACTTTCTAGTACAGCTTGGTGCGCGTATTGAACGTACTGAAATGACCGCCGCTAAAGTTCGTTTGCCAGAACTTGAACTCGTTGAGTCTGCGCATGATGATCATAGCGATCATGCAGGACATGACTCACACGACGATGATGATCATAGCGATCATGCAGGACATGACTCACACGCTGATGATGACCATAGCGATCATACAGGACATGACTCACACGGTCATGATGATCATAGCGCCCATGAAACACAAGGCTATACCCGTAACTTTATGGTAGAACATGTTTTTACCCCGATTAGTCTTTCTGCTGGTTTAGTGTGGGACTTTACCGATGGTTATAATCTAGGTTTATCTTTATCTCACTCAGAACGTGCGCCCTCTGCATCAGAACTCTTATCTTTTGGTCCTCATATTGGTACAGGCTCATATGAAGTAGGTGCCTTGTTTTCATTACATGATGAACAGGGTGAAGCAGCTCATTTTGGTTTGACTGATCATGATATTGTCATGGAAACCGCTAATAATATTGATCTAAGTTTACGTAAATTTAAAGGTGACTTTGGTTTTATTTTTAATGCTTTTTATAACCAAATAGATGATTACTATTACGAACAAGCGACTGGTTTATCAGCGGGTGATGGTCATGATCATAGCGGTCACGACCATGGTGACGAGGCCGAAGAAGCGCATACATTACCGCTTTATATTTTTACTGCTCAAGATGTATCCTTATATGGTTTTGAAGCACAAATTTCTTGGCAAGTTACCGATGAGTTTACATGGCGAGTACAAGGTGATGTGCTGCGAGCACGTTTAGATGACGCGGGAGAATTACCTCGTACACCACCGGCACGTATTGCTACTGAATTAAGTTATCAAGGTGGAAGTATCTCTGCCGATTTATTTGTCAGTCACTATTTTGAACAAACGCATACCGCTGAATTAGAAACCTCAACAGACAGCTATGTTATGGTTGATGCCAATGTTAACTATCACTTTTCTTTAGGGCAGCATGACTTAGCTGCGTATTTTAAAGTAATAAATCTAACAGATGAATATGCACAAGTGCACACCTCATTCTTAAAGGATTTAACACCGCTAGCAGGACGTTCAGTGACACTGGGTGTACGCGGTTCATTTTAACTCGGTTTTTACTTCAATTTAATATTCAATATTACACTTAATTTAAATTTAGCGCCTTTCAATAGACAGGCGCATCACTTTATATTCTAAAGGACATCCATGAAAATCATCTCGTTAGAAAGCTTATTATTGACCTGTGCTGCGACAGTACTTGTTGGTTGTGGTGACAGTGAAACTACTATTACCGAAATAGCACCAACGCCAACAGCTATGGTTGATGACCATGACGACCATGACGACCACGAAGAGGAATTAGGTCAAGGTCGCTTAGCCATTGCCGATACCGAGCAAGCAATAGTACATATTTTTGATCTTGAAAATAATACCTTAGTAGAATCTATTACGATTACCAATCCAGCAGAATCTTTATATGCGAGCCCTGAAAACCGTTATGCGGTAGCAGTGCAGCGCTCGTTTGATACGGTTGAGTTTATTGACGGCGGTTTATGGCAAGAAGCACATGATGATCACTTTGATCAGCATGCCGATGCTCCTGAGCTTACAAGCTTTACCTTAAATGATGTTAAACCAACTCAATATATACCACGTGGTGATAAAGCGGCAATATTCTTTGACGGCAATAAAGAAACTGGCGCTAACGCTAACCTAGTTTTATTAAGTGATGAAAGTATCAGTGCAGAAAAACTCATTGCCGAACATCACTTTGAAACGTATATGCAGGGTACAGCAGAAATTCGTGGTGAGTTTGTATTAACCACGTTACGTGAAAGTGATGCTGAAAGTAGTTTACCAGGGCAAGTTGCTTTATTTGAAATTCACGAAGACCATTTAGATCAAGAGCAAGTATTTGATATTAAATGCCCTGACTTACATAGTAGTTTTCAAACAGAGACCTATATTGCTTTTGCCTGCAGTGATGGTGTTTTAGCTATAGAGCAACAAGGTAGCGTATTTACAGCACAAAAAATTGCTAACCCAGTAGACATGTCAGAAGGTATTCGCATAGACTCACTGAGCGGTAGTGCAGAAAATAATGTGATGATTGGTCATGCAGGTAGTAGTCTTTTCTTAGTCGATTTAATTACGCAGCAAATAAGCCCTTTTAATTGGCAACCAGAAGAAGCGCTTACTTCGGTAACGTATGGTTTTGATGGCCATAACGAACACGCACTCATTCTTGATAACGAAGGTCAGTTAAATGTTTTTTCCGCTGAAAACAACTGGCAGTTAGATCAGCGTATTGCAGTATTCGATACCTTGGCTGAAGATGCTAAACCGTCAATCGTTGCTTCAAAAGCCCATGAACTTATTTACATCATCAATGGCCAAGAAGTGACAACGGTTGATTTACACGATGGTGAGGTTGTTGGACACTTTGATTTAGACTTCGCTCCCGGTAAAGCCGCTTGGTTAGGTGTTGCAGGTGAAGAGGAACATGAACACTAAGCACTAATCTGTTTTTATTATTTTTCTATAGGTCACATTTAGATGTGACCTTTTTTATAAAAAAAATTAATCAAATAACAGCCACTTTGATTGAATAGCATAACCTCTGCCGTGTAATCTCAACACTTTGCCTAGAGGACTAAAGTCATAACGGTAATGCAGTAAGACTGATAAAATATTAGCAATGTCGCAGAAAAGCTTAGACTCGAAAAAAAATTATTACAGTGCCGTTAACTTCTACTAGCGATGATGATTTAGTGGTTTCAGTGGAGAGCTTTTTTAAAGTTCATCCTAATTAAAAGAGCAGAAGTCCTCTTAACAATACACCTACTCATTATTCTCACTAAGTCGAGTGCTATTATGCTCACGTTGATTGATACCCACACTGTTAAGGCATCACCATCTTCAGATACCTTGCCATGGTTAATAATCAGGCTAAGTAAGATTGTACTTGTTGGAGCAGCGTATATGGAACTTCTAGTGTCTTATTTTTATAATTATCTTAACTTATCTAGCCTACATTGGTCTGTATTCTCTCATCAGCAATGAGGCAATATATCAAACAAGTAAAAGTATACACAAGACAACAGTTATTAGCGCTGCAACAAGTAAATAAGGCAAGTAGCTCGTGTTAGTCTTAATCTGTTTAAATTTCTCAGCTATAGTTCTTTTTTGTTTAGCGATGAGTAAACGTCGATAGCAGGTGTTAGGACATTATGTTTCAAACCTTTTAGTCAGTTTTTTTAGACCATCTGCTTGGCTTTTACGCTTCTTCACAGCCAATTTAAGCGTTGAATTATTTGGTTGGTCTATAGGGCCTTGACTTTTTATTGGCGCACTGACTCTGTCGATATTACTACTTATCTTATTGATCACTTATCAAGTAAGAAGATTACCTCAGTTCGCCACTTTTTTAGCGTTAATAGTTGGTATCAGTATTTTTAATGGTTAAATTTTAAAATATATTTAAGACAAAAATAAAACGATATCGATTACTGGGGTTAGCTAAAATTAGTTGTAGGTTTTGGCTCTCTTTTTGACATCAATTATTAACGTTAATATGTTGCTAATCATCTACTACTTGCCTAAAGTCTCAGTTATTGATTGCTGTAACTAGTATTAACGTTTAAAGGAAGTGTCTTGGAGTTTGCCAACCTAACCATTGAAATAGCCTTATTTTTATTTATCATTGCCATCATTGCTGGCTTTCTTGATACCTTAGCTGGTGGTGGTGGCCTATTAACGTTACCTGCGTTAATGATGAGTGGTATCCCCACGTTGACAGCTTTAGGGACAAATAAACTGCAATCAAGCATGGGCACAGCCACTGCCACTGTAATGATGTTACGTGCTAGGCGAGTGCGTTGGCATCAGGTAAAGTATTTAATGCTTACAAGTTTTATTGGCTCGGCGTTAGGCACAGCCATTATTCAGTTTGTAGATGTTCAAATGCTGACATTTATTATTCCTGTAGTGATTACTTGTATCGGTATTTATTTTCTGATTACGCCTACGTTTGATGAAGAAAATAAGTTACCTAGAGTATCATCTGAAAATTATAAAAAATATGTTATACCGCTAATCGGTTGTTATGATGGTTTTTTTGGTCCGGGTACGGGCTCATTTTTTACTTTGGCAGGTCGTGCATTACGTGGTCAAAAGTTTCTTCAAGCGACTGCTATCGCTAAAACACTAAACTTCTCTACCAATATTGCTTCGCTTATTATTTTCATTTTTGCCGGGCAAGTGATCTGGATGGTTGGCCTAACTATGATGTGTGGACAATTTATTGGTGCTTGGATCGGGTCGCACTTTTTGTTCAAGATACCAGTTAATTATTTACGTTATTTAGTAGTATTCATGTGTTTTGCTATGTTGATTAACTATGTATCTACTTAGTCTTCGATCGAAACTGTTAGTAATACACCGCTTGTCTAACACTTCCCAAAGTTGTTTAGACACCATTAAGTAAAGTTATAGCAAGTATGATAACAACCATATTAGTTCTTGATGCTTATGGGCTCCATCTCTTTTAATTCATGCTCACCAAAAGCTAAATAAGTTAACTATAATTAACCCTATGTTAATAATTATTGACATTATAATTAAGGAACGATACCTTATGTTAAGTTTTTTTAACATTAGAAGTAAGTTATGATTTTTAAAGATAGTAATTTTAGTGAACAAACTGCTTGGATTAGTGTGACTTTTACCGTGTTTATAGCCTGGTTTTATGCCAATGGTATGAAACAACTTGAAGGAACGTTTTCAAGCCATGCTGACCAAATAGTTAGTTTATGGGCGCAAACAATTATTGCTAGTATCATTTTTGCTGCGATTGCTTTTATCGCTTTAGCTATTTTGAAGAAAGCTACCGGTGATGATGACGATATTGCTTTGATTGATGAAAGGGATGAACTCATTGAAGCAAGAGCGACTCGGTGGGCTTACTATAACTTGAGTACTTGCATCATTATTTTGTTTTTCCATATATTCTGCCAAGGCATTATTACGAATTATCCTTTTTTTCCTAATGTACCACCCATCGATTTTCTCATTCATGGTGTAATGTTTTCAAGCTTACTGGTTGAGTTTATTTTACGTGCGTCACAAATCTACCGCTATCGAAAAGCAGCTTAGTTAATATAAAGGACTAAAGCGAGTAATGAGGTGATTATTAGGATGCTTAGTAGAGGAGAAAGACATGAGTAAACAAGCTAAAGGCGTGATTAGTAATCAATTAAGAAAAAAGCGCTTCGAAAAAGATGAAATGACCCAGCAAGAGTTAGCTAAAGCGTTGGGCGTAACTCGGCAAACCATTGCTGCTATTGAGGCGGGCAAGTATTCACCTTCTTTAGAGATAGCTTTTTGTTTAAGCGATATATTTGAAACAGCCCTTGATGAGCTATTTCAATGGCAAGCCAATAACAGTGAAATCAGTAAAGAGTAGATAGATTGAGCAGTAAAAGTGAAGTTAGCCTACTGCTTATGGTTTAGGTAAATTAACCTTGCCATAAAGCCAATTTATAATATCTCGCCCTGTTATTATTCCAACAGGCTCATTACTGCTGTTTATCACGGGAAGACATGATACTCCAGTATCATGAAAAATTTTTATCGCCGCACTAAAAGGGCTAAATTGTTTAATGGCAACTAACTTTTTAGAAACGATTTGATGAACTCGTTTGTTTAGCATCGCTAGATCTTTATCACTTGCTGTGGGTAATTCTATATTAGAGTTAGTAGCTTTTAAATAATCTCTTTCAGAGATAACAGCGACGAGTTTATTGTTTTGATCAATTACCATTAAATGATGAAATTTATGTTTAATAAATAACTCTCTAACAACAGATAATCTTTCATCTAAATCTATACAAGTAACATCAGCACTCATTATGTCTTCAATCTTCATATTTTATTATCTATTGTTTTTGAAATAATAAGTAATACAACTCATCACTAAAAGAGGTTAATGACTATTGCTATCTCTAAGAAGACAGTAAGCCTTTCAATAAATCATCTTAATAATACGCTTGTCTTTGTAAGAATAGATCACATTATTGCTATACTTGATTCTGCCGTTTCAGCTCTAAAAAGATAGTCATGATAATGATATTTGATTAAGCAAATGAAAAATATAATGATTTATCATTATATCAAGTCGAAAGAACAATATATTGAGTTAGTACTGTATTTATTAAATCACTAATTATTGCGTTGGTATTAGATTTAGAGCCAAGCCACTTGAAACTAAATTTTCATATAATTTAATTTTTTAATAAGCTCAAGGACTAGTTTGATAATGATCAAAATGATCTTGATTTGGCAAATTAAAGCATGATAAAGAACTCACCATAACGATGAGTTCTAAGGAGAAGCTATTATTTACTTAAAGCAGATAATTCTTTTTGTGCTAAAAAGTTATCCATTTTTGAACGTAATAACTTATACAATAAAATTGAGCCATCAATTTCTTCTTTACGATTGGTTAAGCTTTCAATGTTTAAGCCTAAAGGTAAGTCATAGGGTAGTATTGCATCTAAAATTTGCTGTAAACTATTGACACAATTACGAATTGATTCATACAACGGGTTGTCTGCATTAAGAATACGCAAGCTCGTTGCCTCAGGAACATTAACACCCAACCACTCAATGAATTCTAGTGTTTTTTTACTACCGCATGGAGAGAATGTTAAGATCAAACGCTGTGGTTTTACCCCTTCTTTTTGGCATTCAATAGCATAACGAGTCAGTAAATCTATAGTCGCTTGTGGATTGTATATCGCTTGAGAAATAAAGAAACTACAGCCTTGTCGGTGTTTTGCGATTAAGCGTTCATGTTCATCTTTTTTACTGGCATGGCGCTCAGCAATCGTAACACCGCCAATAAAAAAATCATTTGGATTATCTACTAAGGTTTTATAGGCTCCAGCTAAAGGTAAAGAAATTTTATTATCTTTGGACGGACTCCCAACCAGTACCACATCTCTTACACCATATTTTTCCCATGCTTCGTTTGCCCACTCATTAAAGTCTGCGCTATTAGATTGAGCAACACTTTTATAGGTAATAACAGGATGATTAGATTTTTTATTCAATAAAGAAGAATAAAGCCTCGTATCATGGGTTGATTTAAACGGGAAAGGTCTAGGTTTACTAATACGCGAATTTTCATCTTGAATGTCATAAACAATCAGGCCATCAAAGTCGATATCACTGACGCGTTCAAGCAGTTTTTCAGCAATTTCGGCCACTTTATCAAATGGAGTATCACTTTTTGGTGGTGTGGTGCCAATAAAGTAGACGCCTCGATTAATATCGTTGTATCTTGTTTGAAGCTCTGATTGTCTAGTCAAAATATTTCTTCTTACTTTAAATTGATGTATTTTCGGACGTTTAGATGGCTATATGTTCATTCAATTTATCTTTTTTGTCAACCATTGAGTGCTTTATATATAAGTTTTATTCACTATGTCGATTATTTGTAAATTTTTTTGTAGCCATAGCTATTTTTACTACGGTATTTAAAATTATTATTATTCCTCTTTATAGTCAGATATTCACTGTTATAATCAGTGGTTACAAGTTTTTGGGATAATGCTGCTGGCTAGTTTTATTAGATATTTTTCATCATTCTTCAGCATATATCTTTGTCATGCCTGCGCATGGTCAGCAATATTACATGGCTTACTAAACCACCCTCAGAGATAAAAGCTTACTCTAATTTATGAGTTTAGTAGCGTAATTTGCCATATTGTCCATAATTTTTATCTAAACCTTTATCAACTATTCGTCTAGTAAGCTGGATAAACGTCTCTTTATATTTAGTAAATAATTTTGTCAGCTCTGTTAATTGAATATCAACATTGATACTTTTATTTTATAACTCAATATCTATTGCTATTTTTCTCATATTATAATTTACCCATGGCAATAACTGGTAGTCGTTAGTCGTAACAGCGCAAAAATAATGGCTACTAATAGAATAAGTGATTTTCGTTTATTAATAAGGTTTGAGC
>JBKEHN010000142.1:0-8182 GCA_046710905.1 Colwellia sp. | reverse complement strand
AAAATAATATATTCAATTTAACATAAGTTAACAGTTATAAACCTGGTTGATACTTATAACGTTTCGCTAAGGTTATCAGCCAACATAAACGGATAATGATTTAAATGAGTGATTACAAACAAACCCTGAACTTGCCAGCTACTTCTTTCGCTATGAAAGGTAATATGGCTAATCGTGAACCTAACATGCTCAAAGATTGGGCGGCTAAAGACCTTTATGGTAAAATTCGTGAAGCCAAAAAAGGTAAAAAGTCATTTATTCTTCATGATGGCCCTCCTTATGCCAATGGTAATATTCATTTAGGTCACGCCGTTAATAAAATATTAAAAGATATTATTGTTAAATCAAAAAACTTATCTGATTTCAATTCTCCTTTTGTTCCAGGTTGGGATTGTCACGGTTTACCGATTGAATTAATGGTTGAAAAAAAAGTAGGTAAGCCCGGTCATAAGATCAGCGCTAGCGACTTTCGTCAAAAATGTCGTGAATACGCGGCTAAACAAGTTAATGGTCAACGTGAAGATTTCAAACGTTTAGGTATTTTCGCTGATTGGCAGAAGCCATACTTAACAATGGATTTTGGCACAGAAGCCAATATTATCCGTTCATTAGGCAAAATTGCTGAAAATGGTCACTTACATCAAGGTTTTAAACCTGTGCATTGGTGTACTGATTGTGGTTCATCTCTGGCTGAAGCTGAAGTTGAATATAAAGACAAACAATCACCTGCTATCGATGTCAAATTTGTTATTAGTGACCAAACCGTAGCTGATAAATTCTCTCACCCAGAAGGCCATAAAGGCCAAGGTGAGATTGGTATGGTTATTTGGACAACAACACCTTGGACACTTCCAGCTAACCGCGCGATAGCAGTGAATGCCGATGTTGAATACACCTTAGTACAATGTGATGTCGAAGGTAAGAAGCAACGATTAGTTATTGCTTCTGATCTTGTTACTTCATGTATGGACCGCTTTGGTTTAGATCAATATCACGCATTAGGCTTCTGTAAAGGTAGTGATTTAGAATTAGTACAATGTCAGCATCCATTTTATGACTTTACTGTGCCAGTTGTTTTAGGTGAGCATGTAACTACTGATTCAGGTACCGGTTGTGTCCATACTGCGCCAGGTCATGGTGTAGAAGATTTCGTTGTTGGTAAACTATATGACTTAGAAGTGGCTAACCCTGTTGGCGCTAACGGTGTATATCTTGAAGATACGCCATTACTTGCCGGACAACATGTCTTTAAAGCCAATGCTAGTGTGGTTGAGTTGTTAAAAGAAAATGGTGCTTTAGTACATCATCACGCTTTAGATCATTCTTATCCGCATTGTTGGCGTCATAAAACACCACTAATTTTCCGTGCTACGCCGCAGTGGTTTATCAGCATGGACAAAAAAGGTTTACGTCAAGATTCATTAAACGAAATTGAAAAAACACAGTGGATCCCTGATTGGGGTCAACGTCGTATTGAATCTATGGTTGAAGGTCGTCCTGATTGGTGTATTTCACGTCAACGTACCTGGGGCGTGCCTATGGCATTATTTATTCATCAAGATTCGGGTGCATTGCATCCGCGTAGTATTGAACTTATCGAAGAAGTTGCGCTTCTTGTTGAAAAATCAGGTATTCAAGCGTGGTTTGATTTAGAGCCAAGCGAATTGATTGGTGATGATGCTAAAGAATACATTAAAGTACCTGATACCTTAGATGTATGGTTTGATTCAGGTACTACCCATGAATCAGTTATCAAGGCACGCGAAGAATTTGACGATATTGCCGATTTATACCTTGAAGGCTCAGATCAACATCGTGGTTGGTTTATGTCATCAATGATTTCATCGGTTGCGATGAATGGTAAAGCGCCATATAAGCAAGTGCTTACTCACGGTTTTGTGGTTGATGCTAAAGGTCACAAAATGTCTAAGTCGTTAGGTAATGTTATTACGCCAAAAGAAATTACTAACAACTTAGGCGCTGATATTTTACGTTTGTGGACTGCTTCAGTAAATTATACGCAAGAAATAACGGCGGGTGATGAGATATTCAAACGCCAAGCCGACGCTTATCGTCGTATTCGTAATACGTCACGTTTCTTATTATCTAACTTAACTGGTTTTGAACCCGCTAGTCATATGGTTGCTGTTGAAGATATGGTTGCGCTTGATCGCTGGGTTATCGATAAAGCAGCTCGTTTACAAGAAGAAATTATCAACGCGTATGATGAATATGAATTTCATGTGGTTGTACATAAGTTAATGAACTTTTGTACTAACGAGCTTGGCGGTTTCTATCTTGATATTATCAAAGACAGGCAATATACAGCTAAGAGTGATTCAAATGCACGTCGTTCATGCCAAACAGCTATGTACTTAATTGCTGAAGCCATGACTGCATGGATGGCACCAATTTTGTCATTTACTGCACAAGAAATCTGGGAAGCACTGCCTTTACCTGTAAGTGGAGAGCGTGATGAGTTTGTTTTCACTGGTGTTTGGTTTGATGGTTTAACTAAGCAAGAAGGTAAACAGGAAAGTAAGCAAGACGAAAGCACTGAATCTTCAGGTGAGCTTGGTAATGAATACTGGACTGAATTACTTAGCGTTCGTGGTGAAGTAAACAAAGCTTTAGAACAAGCAAGAAAAGATAAGTCTGTAGGTAAAGCATTAGAAGCACAGGTTACTTTGTTCGCCACTGCTGATCTAGCCGTTAAATTAGCTAAATTAGGCGATGAGCTTCGCTTTGTGTTAATTACCTCTAAAGCGACCATTGAAACAGTAACAACGGCACCAGAAAATGCCCTTGATACTGAAGTTGAAGGTTTATGGTTAACTGTCGCTCCAGCAGAAGGTATTAAATGTGAGCGTTGTTGGCATGTCACTACAGACATTGGGACAAGTGAAGTACATCCAACGCTATGCGGTCGTTGTATCACAAATATTGATGGTGAAGGTGAAACAAGACAGTTCGCTTAATCAGTCAATCAGACTGGGGTAAGGTTAACTATGCTAATTTTACGAGTGCAGCTTAACTAAAATTAACAGGCTATTACCTACTTTTTATTATTTATTAATAGGGGAAAGGTAGTAGCTTATTTGGTTCTGACCAGTAATTAATGTACTTGGTAGTAACCATGCAATAAGAGAGTATCTCCATTGAAAAAATTATTTAATGACACCGGCTTACGTTGGTTATGGCTAACCTTGCTTTTATTAGTAATCGACCAAGTAACCAAACATTGGGTTGCAGGTACATTCGACTATCGTGAAAGCTTGTTTGTTTTGCCATTCTTCAACCTAACTTATGTCCATAACGAAGGCGCAGCCTTTAGCTTTTTAGCTGATCAAGGTGGTTGGCAACGTTGGTTTTTTACGGCTATTGCCAGTATTGCTAGTATTGTTTTTCTCGTTTGGATGGCAAAAACACCTAAGCAACAACGCTTATTAAGCATTGCCTTTGCGTTAATTTTAAGTGGCGCCGTAGGTAACTTAATCGATAGAGCGTTATTTGGTTATGTTATCGATTTTCTAGATTTCCATTGGGCTGGTTATCACTTTGCTGCTTTTAATATAGCTGACTCCGCTATATTTATTGGTGCAGCATTAATGATTTTTGAATCATTTACTAATAAAGAAGATGATAAAGACAGCGGTAAAGATGCTAGCCAAGTAAGTCATAACAAACAAGAAGAAAAAAATAATAAAACAAATAAGGTAGAGATATAAAATGACCGATTCAACGCACATAAAGATTCAAAGTGACTCAAGTATTCTTGTTCATATAACAATGAAGTTAAGTGATGGCTCTGCTGCTGATAGTACTAAAGTAAATAATAAACCAGCAAAAATCATTATGGGTGACAACAGCATTTCACCTGCTTTTGAAGCTGAGCTAATTGGTATGAACAAAGGTGATGTAAGAGAATTTACCCTTGAAGCAAAAGATTCCTTTGGTGAGACTAATCCAGACAATATTCATTATATGGGGCTTGATAAGTTTTCTGCTGAAGCACCAGCAGAAATAGGTAATATTATTACTTTTTCTCAACCCGGTGGTGAGTTACCAGGCATGATTAAAGAAATTAATGGTGACTCTGTTACGATCGATTTTAATCACCCGCTTGCAGGCCAAACAGTTACTTTTGTGATTGACTTAGTCGACATCCTTTAAGTTATCCGTTTAACTACTTCTTGCTCTTTGTTGCGAAGAGCTTCACATAGAAAAACTATGCATCAGTCCTCGCGCCGCGAGCAAGAAAGCATTTAATTCGGATAAACATTAATTTAATTATTTTATTATTTTTAAAAGATAATCTTAAAATATCAACCAACTTTATATAGGTAAGTAAATATAGTGAATTATTTGGCCCTTGATGCCTCAACTGAAGCATGCTCTGTAGCGCTGCGAGTTAATGGTAAAACATTTTCTCGATACGCGCTTTGCCCACAGTCGCATAGTTTACATCTACTACCGATGATTGATGCTGTACTTAATGAGGCAGGAATAAAACTAGCCGAACTTGATGGACTTATTTTTGGCCAAGGACCTGGCAGTTTTACTGGTGTTCGCATTGGTGTTGGTGTGGCTCAAGGGTTAGCCTTTTCCGCTAACTTAACTGTTGTCGGTGTTTCAAGCTTACAGGCTATGGCACAATTAGCTTATATAAAATATGGTCAGAAACAAGTTGTTGCGGCAATAGATGCCCGCATGTCTGAAGTTTATAATGGCTATTTTATCCTTGATAAAAATAATATTATGCAAGCACAACAAGCCGAAGCGGTTACACCACCAGAGAAGCTAACAGAGCATCTCTCATCAGCAGTTACTGGCTCTTTCTATGCTGTTGGTACAGGTTGGGATGCGTACTCTGAAAAACTAGGTGAACAGCTATTTTCGTTGAAAATTAATGAAGGTAGCCCTGCGGTGTTATTCCCTACAGCAGAAGCTATGTTGAGTATTGGTAAAGTAAAATTAGAGCAAGGGCAGGGTGTATCAGCTGAAGATGCTCAGCCAGTATATGTTAGAGATACTGTTTCTTGGAAAAAGCTTCCAGGTAAATAAAAAAAGACTCTTGATTGGTCGCGGGTTTAGGAGAAAACTCTGACAGTATATTCTGATCAGAACATTCTGGAATAAAATTATGGTAGCACATTATGACGAGTAGCCTACAAAATTCTAAATCGAGCTTTGGGCAAAAATATCAATTATATGCCCTCTTACTGGCAGCTATTGTCATTAGACAAATTCCTATTATTTCTATTCCGCTGAATTGGTTAGAAACATACTTTCATGAAATAAGTCATGGTATTGCTGCATTACTCACCGGTGGTGAAATCATTAATATTCAACTGTTTGCTACAGGCGCGGGGCTATGTACTACCCAAGGTGGTTTAAGCTTCTTTATTACCTTCTTTGGTTATGCAGGAGCAACCATTTGGGGGTGGCTACTATTTAAGCTAGCGAATAGTCATCAACGTACCGCACAAATCTTCTCTGGTGTGATGATCATTTTACTACTAGCTTCTATCGTCTTATGGGCGAGAGACTTACTGACTATGATTATTATCGGGAGCTTAGCGATAATGTTTGTGTTCACGATAAAAATGCGTCGCTTATATTATCTACAGTTATTGTTAAAGTTTTTTGGTTTAAGTATTTTATTAAATAGTTTATTTAGTCCAACGTACTTATTTGATGGTCGTGATTTAGGTGATGGTGCCGCTTTAGCTACAATGACCATGGTTCCTGAGTTAGTTTGGGTAGTATTATGGTGCGTATTAGCGATTTTTGCGCTGTATTCTTTAATTAAAACTAATAAAAAAAATTAATTTTAAATCAAGGGGTTACTCCTAAAAGTACTATTTTAAATTGGTGTTATAAAATAAATCACTCAAAGGTATGTTCCTGTGGTAGATAACAAAGAAATTGAAGAGCTTAGCTATCAACTCGGTGATTTAACACTGGCTGCAGTCGCTTGTGGGAATAAACATCATCAACCAGTGCTATGCTTACATGGCTATTTAGATAATGCCGCCAGCTTTCTACCTTTAATGCAAGAAATAGTACAGCCAATATCGCAGAAAAGTGATCTATTGCTTAATAGACGTATTATTGCGTTAGATTGGCCTGGACACGGTTATTCAGACCATCGAAGTGTAGGTGCTCATTATCACTTTTTTGATTATGTGAGTGATTTAGTCGCGCTATTTGAGCTGAATAATTGGCAAAAAATTGATATTGTTGCTCATTCAATGGGCGCAATGATAGCTAGTGCATTTGCCGCCGCTTTTCCTGAAAAAGTGAGGTCATTGACGTTAATTGATTCCTTTGGTTTTATTTGTGCACAGCCAGAACAAACAACTCATCAGTTACGAAAAGGCATATTGAGTCGAGTAAAGACAGTAAAGTCCAGTCGTTCTTTTACTGAAGAAACTGCAGTTAAAGCACGACTAAATGTCTCTGACTTAAAGTATAAAGACGCTAAGTTAATTGTACAAAGGTCTTTGATAGCGGTTGAGTCTTCATTAAGTGACAACGTTTCTGTAAATGACAGTAATACTTTATATCGTTGGCGTTCAGATCCACGTTTACGTACTCTATCCCCCTATAGATTAAGCTTAGCGCAAGCACAACAGTTGTTTGGTGACATTAAATGCCCCTTACAATTAATATATGGTGATGAAGGCATGACAATGGTTACAACAGGATTAGAACATTTCTCTTCACGTGTTAATAACCTAACAACGACCAAGTTAGCAGGGGGTCATCATGTTCATATGGAAAAAACGAAGGAATTATCACCTTTACTTAGTCATTTCTTCAGTAAAATTCAAACAAGCGTTTAAATTTGTGGCGTATTGCTAAAAAATTTGATAAAACTGTATTATTGAAATATGAATTGCTGTAAATAAAATGATTATTAAAATAAATAGCAGCATAATTACCTATTGAGGAAAGTCGTTGTGGAAAAAATTTGGTTAGAGAAAAGTTATCCTAGTAATGTGCCGTTTGAAATTGATGCGGATAAATATCCATCTATTGTGGCTATGTTTACAAAATATTCTATAAAGTTTAGTGATAAAACTGCTTTTATTAATATGGGCGCTTCAATTACTTATGAAGAGCTATCCGTTCAAGCGACAGCTTTTGCTGCATATTTACAACAAGACTTAGGTTTGGAGCGAGGCGATAAGTTCGCTATCATGGTACCCAACTGTTTACAGTATCCAATCGCTTTATTTGGTGCTTTATTAGCTGGACTTACTGTTGTAAACGTGAACCCTTTGTACACAGCCCGTGAACTTGAGCACCAATTAAAAGATTCTGACGCCAAAGCAATGTTGATTATAGAAAACTTTGCGCAAACCCTCGAAAAAGTAATCGATAAAACAGCAGTCAAACATGTAATCATGACCTCACTAGGTGATCGCTTGGGCTTAGTAAAAGGTACCGTAGTAAACTGTGTAATTAAGTACGTTAAAAAAATGGTGCCTGCATTCAATCTTCCTCAGGCAGTACGTTTTAATACGGCTTTATCACGTGGTTTAGTACTTAAACTATCAACAGTTGAACTGTGCGGCGATGATTTAGCTTTTTTACAATATACCGGCGGAACAACAGGTTTATCTAAAGGAGCAATGTTAACCCACCGAAATATGGTAGCGAACTTACAACAAGCTAAAGCGGCAATACTTCCCATGTTAGAAGAAGGTCAAGAGATTGTTGTTACGGCCTTACCGCTTTATCACATTTTTGCTTTGACGGCTAATTGCTTAACATTTTTTACCATGGGTGGTACCAATTTACTGATTACCAATCCAAGAGATATGCCAAACTTTGTTAAAGAATTATCAAAGTATCCATTTACTGCTATTACGGGGGTAAATACTTTATTTAATGGTTTATTGAATACCCCAGGTTTTAGCGACCTTAACTTTAGTACCCTTAAAATGTCGCTTGGCGGCGGAATGGCAGTGCAACGACCAGTAGCTGAACGCTGGCAAGCTATTACAGGTACCCGTTTGTTAGAAGGTTATGGCTTAACTGAATGTGCACCTTTAGTAACGATAAGCCCTTATAATCTTAAAGCTTATGACGGTAGTATAGGTCTTCCTGCCGCTTCAACTGATGTCAAAATTATGCGAGAGGATGGTAGTGAAGCGGATATTGGCGAGTCAGG
>JBKEHN010000141.1:0-8357 GCA_046710905.1 Colwellia sp. | reverse complement strand
AGGCGTTAGCCGTATTATCTAAAACTTGCATTTTACATCAAAAAGGTATACTTTTTACTCTATGTATATTTTTGAATATGATCCAAAGAAAAGCCAAATTAATTTCGATAAACACGCTATCGATTTTGAGGAAGCTAAATTACTATGGAATGATCCTGATTTAGTTGAGATCCCTGCAAATACAAGCGATGAACCTCGTTTTGTTATAATTGCATTCCATAATGGCAAGCACTGGTCTGCTGTTATAACTTATCGAGATAGTAATATCCGCATAATTTCAGTTAGACGCTCTAGAACTAATGAGGTGAAATTTTATGAAAGCTTCTAATTTTGATAAAGAGTTTGATGATGGCAATGACGTATTTGATAATCTTGATCTATCTCAAGCTAAACGAACGACACAAACAACCAAAAGGGTTAATGTAGACTTCCCTGAGTGGATGATAGATTCACTAGATCGCGAAGCAAGTCGCGTGGGTGTAACTAGACAGTCAATAATAAAGGTTTGGCTAGCTGAACGTATAGAAAACCTTAATCATCACCAGCTTAAACACGGCTAACAAGCTGTTAAAGCAGGACAAAATTCAGTTGGCTGTTTTCGCTCCGCTCGACATTTTAGCCAACTAAATTTTGCCTCTTAACAGGGCGTTAAACCGCATGTCAATGTTTGGTTGTAATCTGCCACCCCTAAGGTTACAATTAAGTCATGATTAAAAACTTCATACATAAAGGTCTTCGCAAGTTTTATGCTTCAGGCAGCACCGCGGGGATACAAAAAAAGCACGAAAAGAAACTACGTCTTATTCTAGCTAACTTAGATCAGGCCGAAGAAGCTGATGATATGGATCTTCCAGGTTTATTCATGCACCAACTTAAAGGTGACAGGAAAGATATTTGGTCTGTTCGGGTAAGCGGAAATTGGCGTATTACATATAGGTTTACTGGACGAGATGTCGAAATAGTAAATTATGAGGATTACCACTAATGGCTATGTTTAATCCCGCACATCCGGGAGAAATATTAAAAGAGTTAGTGATCGACTCTTTAGAGTTAACGATCACAGATGTTGCAAAGCACCTTGATGTTAGTCGTAAAACTTTATCTAAAGTTTTAAATGCAAAAGGCTCTGTAACTCCTGAAATGGCTGTTCGCCTTGAATTAGCATTTGGAAAGCCATCTGCAGATCATTGGCTTCGTTTACAAAATGCTCATGACTTATGGCAAACAAGGCAAGAACAAAGTTCACTGCATGTTTCTCCATATAATTTTCAAGTGGCGTAATGCGGCTTAACAAGTTGCTCAAACGGAAAAATAACAGTTGGCCATCGCTTCGCGATTATAGCCAACCATTATTTTCCGCTTAGCAAAGCGTTATATGTAAATGAGTATTCTTCATGACTTTTAGCACAACACAATTAGGCTTAATGATTTTATCTGTGATGATAATCCTTGGAGTTATTAGCTATTTTTTAGGGAGACGTAAGACGAACTCTCCTTTAAAAGCTTCAGCTTTAGGCTTTGTATTTTCAATAATACCTGTTCTAGGTATTATCTATGTAATATATTTAGCGTCTAAAGAGGATGTTAACGAACATCAGTAAGCCTTTCTAAATTTCCTCTTAACGAGGCGTTGGTATGACTCCCCACGTCAAGTTAAACCGTAAAATATCCTGCTGTATTTCGAGCCATAATGTTTTCTCTTTTCAAATTGAGTGAGCTAACGCATAGATGAAGCAAGTAATTTCGTCGGTTATCATGCTGATATTCGTGGATTATTAACCTGTTGGCTAACAGCGCCTACCTTACTTATTCCGTCGTGACACCTTTGTTCAGTCTATGCTCGTGGTTCAATAGCGATTAAGCTATTGCCATCCTAACGCCCTCGGTTGTTGTACCACACCCGATGCTTGATCCAATGCGTTAACTCAAAACTTTTTATCATTTAATCGATTCTCATTTTTACATACGCTTAATTTATGTGAATAACATTCTCATTATGCTGGCACCCTCGAAAGACGTGTTTTAGGGGCTATTGGTACTAACACTATTTCCCGTGATATTGCCCAAATGTAGGCGACCATCTCCCGAGCAATAGTAGCGACGACTACGTTACGATGTTTACCACGTTGCATTAAACGATTGAATCGGCGACACAGCCTTAATTGCGCTTTCCAGGCGATATCGATAACGAATTTTGGTAAGCATTCTTGACGTTTTTGCAGCTCAGTAGAAACATTGGCATTGTGCTTATAGCTATGCGCGCCTTCAACTAATAAGCGTCGTGCACGGCCATTGCCACATTTGGTTATTCCGCCTTGTTTTCGATTGTCACCACTGGATTTTTCTTTAGACACTAACCCTAAGTAAGCCATTAATTTTCGAGGATGGTCAAAACGTCGTAAATCACCGAGCTCGGCGATAGTGCCAACCGCCACTAAAAAGCGAATGCCACGCATGGCCTGTAATGCTTGAATAACTGGGTAATAACGCCATTGTTTTGCTTGGTGCATCAGTTCATTCACCAAGCGTTCAACGCGCTTAATACGCTCGCTAATGGTTTGTATCATTTCTTACAGCACAATTTGTTGACTAGGATGAGGTAATACAAGCTCAGTTAACCAACGTAAATGTTGATTTGACCAATTGTCGTTGACCTTACAAGTAATGTTGTTGCGCAGAAATAATCCTTTGAGTTGATATTTTGCATCTTTTAAATCTTTCATGGCGGTTTCACGCGCCCGAGATAAGTCACGAATGGCTTCGTCTTTATCTTCAGGCACGTAGATAGGCGTTAAGTCTTCTGATTTAAGTAGTTTTGCCAGTTTGAGCGCATCACGTTTATCGGTTTTGACTTTGTCTCCGGGTTTTTTAGGAATAAGCGAAGGCGCGACGACATAGCAACAATGACCAAGACTGGTTAAGAGTCGATAAATCCAATAGCCGCAAGGACCTGCTTCATAAACAAAATGCAGTGTCGCTTGCGGGTATTTGGATTAGTATTACCTGGCGATCTTGGTGATTGCTGCCTTGGTTGTTTTGATTTTTCCCTGATGAACAGGTTTTGCGCCACGTTGGTCTTCAATATGTGCGACTTCAGTGGATACTTTATGGGTATCTAATCCAACAACAACTATGTTATGTTTATGTATGCTAGCCTCCAATTTATATTGTTTAACACATATATTATGGCTCTGGTTTTACTAACCCACGAATTTGGAGGCTAGCACCTCGTGGGGAGTCATTATGTCTATACGTAAATCGTAATCAAGGATGGATGATGAATCGAACAAATATATTTAGAACACTAAGTTTTGTTATTGGGTTAACAATGTTGCTAGCAAGCACAATGGCATTTGTTGGTATTTCACTCTTTCCAGAAGCTAATAATATTGGATTAACAGGTTCTTCTTTGGTTGGAGCTTATTTCATGTTTTATGGAATAACAGGAACAATAGATATTTTAAAATACTTCAAAATAAGTCCGGTAAAATAATTACGTATAACAAGAATTTAAAGCGGGACTGCTAACAGTTTGCTCGGTTTCGCTTCGCTACACATTTTAACCATCTATTTTTGTCCGCTTAAGTGGGCGTTATGTGTATGAACATTTTACCAGTATAAAAAGGGATTGTTTTGGAAAAGAATCAAGGTTTTACTTTAATTGAATTGGTTATTGTGATTGTTATTTTGGGAATTTTAGCGGCTACAGCGGCGCCTAAATTTATTGATCTTGCAAGTGATGCTAAGAAAGCCAATAGGTCAGCCTTATTAGGCGCAATTAAATCTGCCATGGAACTGGCACATATGAAATGTGCTACAGATGCTGATTGTAATATGAGTGGGGCATCTAGTATAGAAGTAGGAGGTGAGACGATTCGCATGAATAATGGTTACCCACTCCCAGATTCTCGACCACAGGCTTATGGTATTGGCTTTCTTGTTGATACCGACTGGGAGACTACAACAGATAGTAGTTACCAGCTTTGGTGGTATCCAGGGACCACAAGGGCGGAAAGTGACTGCATGATTGAATATAGGCTAGGCAATCCGCCTACCTTTACTACAATTCAAGATGGTGGAAATGGTCGCGGTGACGTGACTTGTAGCTAAGAAGCTCGAAGAAAGATACCTGTAGCGAAGCTGAATAGTAGAGTCAAAAAGAAGGGCGTCAGCGAGACGATTATGTCTAAAACACATTCATTTTAGACATAATTACGAGCGTAGCGTCAATATAGCGGTCAAGGTGCTCCATATTTTGTGCTGCAATTTTATATAGGCTTATTGCTGCTACTTTTTTTACTTTTTATCAGTGCCTTACACATAACAAAAACAAGCAATCGGACGCTTTACTGCTTGTCATTATTTTTGCAAAAGAAAAAGCCGCAAAAACAAGACCAAACCTAGCGCCGTTGTTGTTGTTGGCGTTATAACTCAAGTTCAAAGTCTTGTACTTATATCTAGTTTTAATTATACTTAGTACCATACATAGTACAACTAAAGGTATTACTCATGAGTAGACTTCATTTTGATCAAGATATTCAACCACTTTCTGATTTTAGAGCTGGTGCAGCGTCATTTATTCGTCAAATTAACGAAACAAGAAGACCAATTGTGATCACACAAAGAGGAAAAGGTGTGGCTGTAGTTGTCGATGTGGCAGAGTATGAGTCAATGCAGGAAAAAATTGAATTACTTGAAGAAGTACAAAAAGCTGAAGCTCAACTTTCTGCTGGATTAGGTCTTTCTAATTCTGATGCTCGCGCACAAATTTTAAAGGTTATTAAACCTTGAAAATAGTTTGGTCTCCTTTAGCGTTAGAAAAGCTAGAAGCGTCCGCTAAGTTTATTGCGCTTGATAAACCATCGGCTGCTGACAAATGGGTTAATGATATTTTTGATCGCATTGACTTACTCGGTTCTCAACCTGAATTAGGCCGAGAAGTACCTGAGTTGTTAGGTTCAAATTATCGTGAAGTGATATTTGGTAGTTATCGTATTATCTATAAAGTTGAAAATGAAATTAAAATATTAACTTTACGTAATAGTCGTCAGTTGCTTAGTTTGGATGATATTGAGTTATAACAAGAACTTCAAACGGAAAAAATACAGTTGGCTATTTCACTCCGTTCAACATTTTAGCCAACTATATTTTTCCGCTTAGCTTAGCGTTAGGCACTTATACCGATAATCAGAAGGAGGCACCATGCAAACATCTTGTTCATGTCCATGCAGAGAGAGTGAGGTAATAGTCAAAAATCATCCCGTAATTCGATTTATCTGCCATTGTAAGATTTGCCAAGGGGTGTATCGTAAGCCGTTCGCTGATATTGTTGCAGTAAGATCTAATCAGGTGATCAAACCTATTAATCCTACAATTCGATTCGCTAAACACAGTTTTCCTCCCGCAGTAAACCGAGGAGTTTGTCCTTCATGCAACAGCCCCGTGGTAGCATTTTTGCCTTTAGCTCCAGCCTTTGGCTTGTCCTTTATCCCCGCAGCTAATTTTTTCAAAGAATATGAATTGCCTAAACCTGTTCTGCATTTGTTTTATGATCGGCGGGTTGATGATGCAGATGACGATTTACCAAAGTTTAATGGCTATTGGCAAAGTCAGTGGGCAGTATCAAGTCGCTTTGTCTCCACTATTTTACGTCGTGGCTAAGTACGTGCCTAACAAGCAAATCAACAGGACTAAATACAGCTGGCTTTTTTCGCTACGCTCAAGTTTAGCCAACCATTTTTTGCCTGTGAATTAGGCGTTAGCTTGCAATGGATTTTTGATGAAGCATCGAGTTACGGGTTTTGATCTTGCTAGAGCGTTTGCAATCTTCGGGATGGTTATTGTTAATTTTAAAATAGCTATGAATGCTGATACGGGCAACCAATTGTTAATGAGTTTTACGCACTTGTTTGAAGGGAGAGCTTCTGCTTTGTTTGTTATTCTTGCTGGTGTTGGAATCACTTTTATGACCAATAAGGCAAGAGTGTCTTCGGACAGTATATCTATTTCTAAAGGCCGTATATCACTTATAAAACGTGGCTTTTTACTGGTATTCATAGGGCTTCTATATACGCCAATCTGGGAAGCAGATATCCTACATTTTTACGGGTTCTATTTCTTAATTGCCTCTGTTGTTTTTATGTTTAATGACAGGGCACTACTGGTAATATCAACAATTATAATGCTAGCATTCCCTAGTTTAATTTTGTTTTTTAATTACGAACAAAACTGGAATTGGGTATCATTGACCTATGAAAACTTTTGGTCGTTTGATGGAATGGTTAGGCATATAGTATTTAATGGTTTTCACCCAATATTTCCTTGGGCTGCGTTTTTAATTTTCGGTATGTGGTTGGGTAGGCAAGATTTATCTCAAAAGGCAACAAGAAAAAGGTTGTTCTTAGGCTCTGTAATAACTTTGATTGTCATCGAGAGCTTATTTTATATAATAAGACTAACACTCGGAGATGGTACCGCACTGGAAATGACAAACGATGAGATGAAATTTCTATTTTCGACTTCTATTATTCCCCCTTTACCTCAATACATTATTTCTGCAGGAAGCTCCGCTGTAATTGTGCTGATAGGTTGCTTATATTTTTCTGATAAATTTTCAGAAAATAACATACATAAGTGGTTATGTCAGACCGGGCAATTGTCTTTAACCTTATATGTAGCTCATGTCATTTTAGGCATGGGGACTCTTGAATCTATGGGGTTGTTAATAAACCAAACAATTAACTTTGCATTATTAAGCGCATTAATATTCTGTATTTGTGGGATTGTCTTTAGTGTTATGTGGCTTAAATATTTCAGAACAGGCCCTTTAGAATGGCTTTTTCGTAAAGTTGCAAGCTAACAAGGATTTTCAAGTTGGACTCGTCATAGTTTGCTCGGTTCCACTTCGTTTCACATTTTAGCAAACTGTTACTCGCCGCTTAAAACGGTGTTAGCTTGCGTTGGTGGTAGTGGTATTATCTGATTATGATAATATTACACGACCATATTCAGCCAAAAACTCCGATGTGTCACTTAGATAGTTAGGGTAAGCTTTTTCAATAGACTTTAAGTCACTTCCTGCAACAAATAGAACATTGATATCAGGATTTTTTTCTTGTTCCGCATAGCGTTTAAGGGCTAATTCTTTTTTATTTGGGCTATAAAAAGAAGCTGTCCCCTTTTGTTCTTTAGTATTATAAACAAGAAGTGTATATCCAGTATCTTTAGACTTCTCTTTTATAACATCCATTTTAAATGCGTTATTAAAAGCATCCAATTTGTTAAATATCGAAAGTTTAGTGTTTAATAAAACGAGCTCCTTTTTATAACTAGTTGCCGTTTCTTCCGACATTTCCCAAGAACCATCTTTTACGGCTAAAAATTCACCCATTATTTCAAAGAGCTTTTTCCAATCTGTACTTGCAGCCGTCGGATTTGTTTTTAACGACTCTTTTTCAATAATATCCACTATTTCTACTGTAGTTGCCCACAAGTGTTGCAATCTGGTTCTTAATTGAACTTCGATTTGAAAGCCTTTCCAAGTATGAGTTTTGGATTTATCGTAACTTTTATAAACTCGATGTATACCTCTATAACCACTCTTTTTGGGTAAGACAATATAATCGTATATTTTGACGCTATGAACAGTTTTACTTGAGTCTAAACTTTTGTTTAACTTCTCTAAATCATCCAATGATTCAAGAATTACTCTGCAACCACCAATGTCATGCATCCTTTTTAAGCTTATTGCATTATCTGTCTTACCGTCTAAAGACTTTCGTTGTAACTTATCTATTATTGTTGGTAATCGTTTCAGTCTTCTAACGACAGCTGCGGTTTCTAAAAGGTCTAATTTTTTTACATGTTTCCAAACTAAATTCTTAATTATCTGTAACGGATATAAATGGGCAGCACGAAAGTTTTGAACTACTTCAATAGCATGTTCAAAATCACCCTCATTTTTTCTAATCACTCTCCCTACTTTTTCTACTTGGTTCTTCGAAAAGGCTAGCGGTTGTTTAGATTTTTCGTAACTTTCATTTACCATTCTAATTAGGTCATTATCATTTTAATGTAATATTACCCATATAATACGACAGTTAAGATATATATTGTAGCTATTTAACATGGTGCAAATGCAAGCTATAAGTCATTCAAAAGGACAAAAAACAGTTGGCTTTTGCTCTTACGTCGCTTATTTTAACCAACTATTTTTTACCCCTTAGCTGAACGTTGAGGCTGTAGAATTTATCCCAAAAGACACTTTTCTGTGTCTTTTTTAGTTATTATAAATTGTTCGAATATTAACCTTGAATGGCGATTTTTGATGTGATCTAATAGATATTATTCATCCACCG